>JBIPNA010000461.1:0-2638 GCA_044375665.1 Catalimonadaceae bacterium | reverse complement strand
CAGGGCAAAGGCAATAGGTAAAGCCCAGTCATGTGCCGTTTCCGGATCCAGTTGAATACCTGCTGATGCCATAACAGCGGTAATAATGCGGGCCACAACCGGTTCTCCAACCCATCCCAGTCCAAGGCTGGCAAGGGTAATTCCCAACTGAGTGGCAGCCAGATATCCATCAATATTCCGAATGATTTTGCGGGCCAGTATGGCAGCAGAGTTGCCATTTCGGGCCTCCACTTCCAATTGTGATTCCCTGACCTTTACGATAGCGAACTCTGCCGCTACGAAAAAGCCATTCATAAATACCAGAAAAAGGGTAAAAAGTATACTTACAACCATGTGGTGGTTATCCTGCCAACGGTCAAAAGTAGAAGTTCCGGGCGGATTCTCTTCGAATTTCTGATTGTCGGCCTCAGTGCCCGGCAGATTTTGAAGAATCTGGTTCCTGTCCAAACCAGACCACTGCATATGGGGGTCTTATGGCCAATCCCATGGCTTTCCAGCTGACATTTTTCCAGATTCCCTGATTGATGATCACCTGATGGTGGCCGGAACTGGTTTTCCACTGGGCAAGCCATGCGGGGTCAGGTCCTGTATTCATGGCAGATATTTCAAATCCATGGGCAGGGTAACCCGCTAATTCCTGCGGTTTTTCCCACATACAACCTGGATTCTTATGGTCGGATGAATAACAGCAGCCTGTTCCTGCGCCGGGTGTTTTGCCAGACCAGGAATGCATATTGCATGGCGCTTTTGGTGGGAAATCCCGCAGATCTGCTGCGTGCAATCTGGCCACTTTGGTCAATGCGGGTGACCAGGCAATGGCAGGTAGTTTTTTTGATTTCCGGTATTGCTGAATTTCTTCCCACAACTTTTTTTCGGAAGGCGTAAAATCTGCCGGAATTGATTCAGTTGCAGGTTCATGGAAGGTCCAAAATCCAAGAATCCAAAGGAATATTGTTTTCATCAAGACCGAACGGAATTAATCATCGAGAAATTATTGCTTTAAAGACTTACCCAGGTCGCATTGTTTTCAGAGGAGGCAACAACCGCATCGATGAACTTCATTCCCCTCAGTCCGTCTTTTACACCTGGAAAACCAGCCTCCCAGTTTTCCTCGGCATTTCGTTTCTGGCATGCCTGGGCAAATGCTTTGTAAAGATTTGCGAATGCTTCCAGATACCCCTCAGGATGTCCTCCCGGTAGCCGGGTGGCTTCCAGTGCTTCAGGGAAAAGATATCCATGGTTGCCTCCTGCACGGAATATCTCAACCGGCCGGTCAGGGTACTTCACCAGCAATGTATTTGGCTCTGCCTGAAACCATTCCAAACCAGCCTTCTCCCCATAAACACGGATCCGGAGGTTGTTTTCTTCCCCAACAGCAATCTGACTTGCATAAAGCAATCCTTTTGCGCCCCCTTTAAACCGGAGCAAAACCGATCCATCGTCATCCAGTTTACGCCCCGGAACCATGGTGCTCAAATCGGCAGCCAAAGATTCTATTTCGAGTCCGGTAATGAATTCAGCAAGATTTTCAGCGTGGGTGCCAATGTCACCCATACATCCCGCCTTTCCTGATCGACTGGGATCTGTTCGCCAATCCGCCTGCT
This sequence comes from Catalimonadaceae bacterium, assembly GCA_044375665.1. GTDB lineage: Bacteria > Bacteroidota > Bacteroidia > Cytophagales > Flexibacteraceae > CAMDMI01. Next base: position 1,034 of record JBIPNA010000461.1, on the reverse strand, counting down.
TTTGCCCGGATTCTTCCAAAAGGGATGAAAGCCAGCCCTGAGGGTACTCTACAACCACCTTTCGGATTTTGCCAAGGACTCCATTTTGAACCATAGCCTTTGCCTGTCTAACCATTGGATAGCCGGTATAGTTGTGCGTAAGGCAGAAAATCCGTCCTGTTTTTTCTACCACTTCTGCCAGGATTTGAGCTTCTTCCAGGCTGAAGCTCAGTGGCTTGTCGCACACCACATCAAACCCCATTTCCATGGCCAGTTTTGCAGGGGCAAAGTGAACATGGTTTGGTGTGACGATGGAAATAAACTGCATTCTTTCCCCTTCAGGAAGGTTAGCCTCCTTTTGAATCATTGTTTCAAAGTCAGGATACACCCGTTCTTCGGGCAGGAAAAGCATTTCCCCGGCTTGCCTCGATTTTTCAGGATCCGAACTGAATGCGCCACAAACCAGCACAATCTGACCATCGAGGGCAGCTGCCATTCTGTGCACATTCCCAATAAAAGCACCTGGTCCGCCACCGACCATGCCCATGCGCAATTTTTCGTGTTTCATCGTTTTGGTATTGTGCCGCCAAATTAGCGGGACCAATGCAGGATCAAAAACAAGGGTGGGGTAAATTTTTTAACAAATGGCGGTTCAGGGGACTTCTTTTGTTAAGAAACCTTATTGAACCAAAAAATGTAGCAGGTTTGGATGAAAAAATAGGGCTTGGATCAAAGAACCCCATTGTTTTGCAGGCGATTTTTAAAACAACAATCGCATGAAAAACACCATTTCCATTTTGATCTTTGCCCTGGCCATCTTCTCGTTTTGGTCATGCAAAAAAGACGATGACGACAACAACACACCCACGAACAAACAATATGCCCTGGTCATTAAGACAGGAGGGCAGGCCGTAGATGTCGGGAATCAATTTACCTTTCAGGCCCAACTCGTGGGTACCGATGGCAGTATCCTTCCCATTACATCCGGAATCACCTACACGTCTTCCAATGCCGATGTTGCTTCGTTTGCAGGCAATGTGGTCACCGGAAAAGGA
>JBIPNA010000460.1:0-2639 GCA_044375665.1 Catalimonadaceae bacterium | reverse complement strand
GCATCAGGGAAAAAGAGAAGGGCTTTGGCAGTATTTTTATCCCGATGGAAAGTTGGCCGAGGAAACGCAGTTCCGGGGCGATCAGCCTTTTGGCAAGTCGATGATTTTTGATCCCAAAGGGAAGCCTATTCCGGATCTGAAAACAGAATAGGTTTGTTGAACCCAGAATCCGCCTAAGAAATCCTATTCCCTCCGCCTAAGGCGGACCAAATCAGAGGTTTCGCCGTCTTATCCTCTTCATCCGAAGCGCTGCCAGGAATCTCGGGTATAAATCGCTTATTTTTTGCGTGTTAGCCTCTCATAACGAAATTCAAAAATGAAACTGGGCTGGGAAAAGGGCAAAAAAAACCCGGACAAAATGCCCGGGGTTTTTTATTTTGTTATTTAACCAAAACGTCAAACACGTACGTGGTCGGGTAGTAAGTATCTTTTTGCCCTCTCTACCATCTCGGAAGAACCGATGAATAAAGGGGAACGTTGGTGCAGTTTTTCCGGGACAATGTCCAGGATTCGTTTTTCAGCATCGATCGCTTGTCCACCGGCTTGTTCTACCAAAAATGCGAGTGGGAAGCACTCGTACATTAACCTCAGTTTTCCCTGAGGTGCTTTTGTTGATTGTGGGTACATAAAAATACCTCCTTTCAACAAATTCCGGTGGAAATCAGCAACAAAAGAACCGATGTATCGGGCTGAATAATTTTCGTCGTGGCAATACCGGATATAATCCTGAACTGCCCCTGGGAACGACGCAAAGCTACTCTCATTTACTGAATATATCTTGCCTTTTTTTGGCATTTGCATATTCGGGTGGCTTAAATAATATTCGCCCAGAGATGGTTCATAGGTAAATCCATCAACCCCTGCACCGCTGGTCAGCACCATCATGGTAGAAGAACCATAAAGGATGTATCCGGCTGCCACCTGACGGCTTCCACCCTGAAGTAAGTCTTCTTTGGTTGGAGGCGTTCCCGGTGGACTAATGCGGCGGTAAATGGAGAAAATGGTTCCCACGGCCACATTTACATCAATGTTGGAAGAGCCGTCAAGGGGATCGATGGCCACCACATATTTTGCATTGTGGTTTCCTGTATCGATCATCTCTTCATCTTCTTCGGAAGCAATGGCACAAACTTCTCCGCCGTTTTTCAGCGCCCGGATAAAACGTACATTGGCAACTACGTCCAGTTTTTGTTGTTCTTCCCCGTGGTTGTTTTGTGCCCCGTAAGATCCGGAAATATTGGTCAGACCTGCCCGGTTAATTTCGCGGTTAACGATTTTTGAAGCTATAGCAATATCACGTAATAACTGGGAAAACTCGCCTTTGGCAAAAGGAAAATTAGATTGTTGTGTGTTTATAAACCGGTCGAGCGTTGTTCCGATCGGCAAAATCAGTTGTTCAAATTGTCCACTCATAGGATGTAGGTTGAAAGTGGCTTAAACTACGTTTTCTAAAACCCTGGGGCCTCCTGCGAGAATATGCTCGTCGGCCAGCTCCTGGAATTTTTCAAAGTTGGCCAGGAACTGTGTTGCAAGGCGGTTAGCTGCCTGATCGTAAGCGGCTTTGTCGTTCCACATTTCTCTTGGATTGAGAACGAATACAGGTACCCCGGGGCAGGAAAGTGGCATATGTACGCCGAATACCGGATGGGGCATGAATTCCACTTTGTGCAATTCACCATTTAGGGCGGCTGAAATTAAGGATCGGGTATGGGAAAGGCGCATCCTGGTCCCGACACCTACGGGTCCACCAATCCAGCCGGTGTTTACCAGCCAAACGTGAACTTTGGCATCTTTAAGTTTTTCGCCCAGCAAACTGGCATACCTGCCTGGATGTAGCGGCAAAAATGGAGCCCCAAAACAAGAGGAGAAGACAGCTTTTGGCTCTTTCACCCCTGCTTCGGTACCTGCCACCTTCGCTGTGTAGCCAGACAGAAAGTGGAACATGGCCTGCTCGGGATTCAGTTTGGAAATAGGTGGAAGTACTCCCTGAGCGTCTGAAGTCAGAAAGAAAATATGCGATGGAGGCACTCCGGTGGATGATTCCTTTACATTCTGGATGTAGTGAATGGGATACGAAACCCTGGTGTTTTCGGTTATTTCTGCATTGGCAAAATCCACTTTTCGGGTTCCTGGCTCAAAGCGGCAGTTTTCCAGGACAGATCCGAAACGGATGGCCTTAAAGATATCAGGCTCACCTTTTTCACTGAGATTGATGACTTTGGCATAACACCCCCCTTCAAAATTGAAAATTTCTTTCCTTGCCCAGCCATGTTCATCGTCGCCGATTAATTTCCGGTTAGGGTCTGTGGAAAGTGTTGTTTTTCCTGTTCCTGAAAGGCCAAAAAATAGGGCTGTCTGACCATCACTGCCTTCGTTGGCGGAGCAGTGCATGGGCAAAACATGGTGCTCGGTTGGAAGAGTGAAGTTGAGTACGGTGAAAATTCCTTTTTTTATTTCGCCGGTATACCCTGTTCCACCGATAATGACACATTTTTCTGTGAAATTAATGATCGCAAAGTTGGTGGAGCGTACTCCGTCTTTTTCCGGATCGGCTTTGAAATCAGGCGCATTGATGATGGTCCAGTCCGGTGTAAAACCTGCTAATGTTTCTGCATCGGGGCGAAGAAACATGTTGTGCA
>JBIPNA010000459.1:0-2651 GCA_044375665.1 Catalimonadaceae bacterium | reverse complement strand
TCATATGCCGGAACCTCCCCTCCGTTTCAAACCAATACCATTTATCCTGCGGATTCCTGACCAGTAATCCATTTGCAAGGTCTGTCCTGAAGCTCAGGGTGGCCATCCACTTTTCTTCCGGCGAAGCAGTTGAAGAAGCAACCAATTGATGAAAATCGGCTGCATGTTTTACTGCATTTATGTGTTGGGCTAGACCAAAATCAGAAACAGCGTCCACCGAAGAAAACCATCGTGTGTAGGCAAAACTGAGTGGTTGGTTGTGCTTCTCATCCAGGAGTACGGGCTGATCCTGAAAAGTGGCCCAAACCAAAGGGCAATTTCGGGTTTCTCCTGGTGCCAGTTCTACCTCCCATTCCATCAGGTAAGAACCCTTCCTTTCGACGAGGCGGGTTTTGAGGGAAGCCGGAGCAGAAAGAGCAGCATATGCACTCTTTGCGGAACCATCTCTGAAATACAACCGCTGGGTGGGCTGACCCAGTCTCCACCAGCTGATATTGATGTTTTTATCCGGATCGATGGGAATGGAGGATGGACCCAGCATTAAATTAACTTTTTGGTTTTTGGTCGTGGTATTCCTGACCTGGATGTTCCAGGCATAATAAGGAGCAATGGAAGCTTTCATGGCGGAAGTGTCTTCCAATGAAAGCGCTTTAACCCAATCAGAACTCTGAATCCATTGAATCTGAATGCCACCTCCTTCACCCCTGATGGCTGTCTGGAGGCATTGCATCCCTACTTCTTCATTTTTTGCCGGAATAAAGTCCGGACTTAAACCTGAGGTTGTGGCCAACCCATAGCTTTTTCCTTCAACCATCCAGGCGCATTTCCAGAATTGGAGATTGTCATTATCCATTCCAACTGAACCCTGAAAAACAGATCGATGTGCCGTAGCCAACGAAAATGAATGCCTGGATCCCAGTCTGGCCTGTAAAAACATCAGCTTCGATGTATCCCTGAGTGTGTGCCAAAAAAAACCTTCCTCCATTTTAGGTTGGGCCCAGGATGATTTTGAAATAAACTGGAGGCAGGACAAGGCGAAAATCAAAAATCGGAATCTGTTCATTCGTTTTGGTTAAAACGCGAAATAGAGCGCTTTCTCAACAAATCCGAAATTGAAGATTGCCTGAAGAACCTGAAACTTAAAATTCGATCACAGTTCCAGCAGAAACATACATATGTAAACTGTCAAAGCTTTTGCCGGAACCCTCTTTTGAAAGAAGAGGTTCTTTGATGCAATTATTGGTTTCTATTTTAGTGATGTGATCAGTACCCCAGTGGCACTGTAAAGCAAAACTCAAAGGTTCTACCGCATCGTACGACTTCGTACCATGTTGGGAAAACAGGAAAGCCCTAATGAAAACCCTTATGAAAAAACCTGGCTACCTCTTTGCCCTTGTCGTCCAATTTCTGGCGATCAGCGGGACAGTACAATTCACTCAGGCTCAAACCGGTCCTGGAGGTGTAGGAAATGCTACCGGAACAGGCGGTCAACCCCGAAACAGAATATGGCTTTCGGCCAGTTCAAACGTTTTCCAGGGGGCCGGAGTAACTCCGTGTACCAATGGAACATCTGTACAACAATGGAATGATGGTTCCGGAAATGGCCATCATCTTAGCCAGGCAGGCGGCAACAGACCTACATTTTTTACCAATGTAATCAATACCTTACCTGTTGTCCGGTTTGATGGTACAAATGATGATATGGGATTCGGGGCTGCCTTAGACAATGCCAATGCACTGCCATTTAGTTTTTTTGCGGTTACCAGAAATACCACCAATCCCAGAGGTTTGTTTGACAGTCGACCTGGCATGGGGGATGTTTTCAGGTTTTTCAACGATGGCTCGGGTGGAGGTCCCGGAAGCAACAATTCAGTAGAATTCTGGAACAACAATCCAGCCCTTGGCTCCTTTTCTCTTACAAGTTCCGGAACAGTAGTAAGTGTGGTTGGTGCACAGGATGGAAGTTCCAACAGACAATTAAGTGCCTACAGTAACGGAACTCAGGTAGGAAGCACATTAACCGGAACAAATGCTCAGGTAGGATTTACCGGTGCAAGAGTTGGATCCATCAACAACGGAGCCGGGGGCTTTTTCAACGGAGATGTGGCTGAAATGATTCTTTTCTCTACTGAAATTAATGATCCTCAGCGAATTATTGTTGAGAACTATCTGGGAGCACGTTATAATCTTTCCCTTACGAGCAACGACTATTTTAGCAACACCACTTTTGTTCAAAACCTGATTGGTATCGGGACAACAAACGGGACCCTGAAGCACAGCTTTTCCGCAGGAGGAGGAATTTCATTGAATGAATCAGGTGGAACCTTAAATTCTACCAATGAATTTATTTTTGCAGGCCATAACGGAACTGCACATTCTGCTGCAGCAGGAACTGGGTTGCTGGATGTCAACGTTGTCGCAGAACAAATCACTACCCGCTGGGCAAGGGAATACCTGATTGAAAAAACCGGCACAGCGGACCTTCATTTAACATTCGATTATAGCCAGGCTGGTTTAAGCCGGGTTTCAAATACACCTGAAGATTACTATCTTCTTTACAGGACAAATACAGGCCTTGACTTTACAATTGTAACCCTGGCCGATCTGCCTGATTTATCTGTGGCTGGAAGGGTAACCTTTTCTGTAGAAAA
>JBIPNA010000458.1:0-2654 GCA_044375665.1 Catalimonadaceae bacterium | reverse complement strand
TGCCTTCCCATTTCAGAATTCCGGTCTATGTACGAACAAGGGCGGATTCCGGAAGGTCTGCTGGTAAGAGTCATCTCTGAGAAATACCCTTCCGACAATCCTGAAATATGGATCAACCGGATGGTCCTTCAGGCATACGACGAAACCGAGGAGCCCAGAATCGGGATGCTCAGGGAAACATGGGGAAATACCTATCATTTCGACCTTGAATCCTTTGTGCAACCCACACTTTTCCGTTTACTCTGCTCTTATCTCGACCAGGGTATTTCCATCTGGGAATTCCCCGTTCAGGGAAAAGGATTCGTGGAAAGCCTTCGGGAAATGGAAAAAAACAGCTTCACGAGTTTTTTTCGGTCTCAAAAAGCCAGAAAGCTATTCCTGGATGAAACCACCTCCCTTGAAACTGTCCTCCACCTTTTGGTAGGTGATCCAGCGCTTTACCAGCAATACCTCTTCGACCAGCAATTTTCCCATCAGGGATGGTCGGGGATGGTGGCTGTGCTGGAATCCAGACCCGAACACCTGCTTCACGCCCGGAAAATCACGTTGGCCGATCTCATTCTGGTAGAATTGCTCCTGGAATTAGACACACTGGAAATCAGAAGGCCCGGAAAATGGAGGCCTCTGGCCCAGATACTGACCCATCCTATTCCTGGTCTTTTTGATGAGGTGGAAACTTCCGAACTGGACGAAATCCGGCAATTGTGGCAAACCGCCTTCGAATGGAGCTTTTTCGATCAGGTTCTGGCAGGAATACAACTGCAGGAAAAACCCTCCCCACGAACCGGGCCGGTCCCATTTCAGGCCGTTTTTTGTATCGACGACCGGGAGTGCTCCTTCCGGCGTCACATCGAAAACCTTCAGCCGGGAGCCGAAACTTTTGGAACACCCGGTTTCTTTGGCATCGATGCCTTTTTTCAGCCTCAGGGAGGAAAGTTTTACACGAAGATTTGCCCGGCACCTGTCCGGCCCAGGCATCTTATCCGTGAAACAGGCCAAAGAAAAGGCCACGAATCCGACATTCATTTTTCAAAGCATACCAACAACTTCTTCTCAGGATGGTTCATTGCCCAGACAGTTGGCTTCTGGGCAGCATTCAGGCTCGCCCTCAATATCTTCCGCCCCAGCATGGGCCCGGCTACAGCCTCCTCCTTCAAACATATAGATCCCCTTGGAAAGCTGGAAGTAGCATCAACCGGACAGGTTCAGGATGGGCTGCAATTGGGTTACTCCATACAGGAAATGTCTCAGCGGGTTGAACAGGTCCTTACCAGCATCGGGCTCACTTCCGGTTTTGCACCACTGGTTTACATCGTCGGCCACGGAGCCAGCAGTGTCAATAATCCGCATTTTGCCGCCTACGACTGTGGTGCCTGTTCAGGAAGGGCCGGTTCTGCAAATGCAAAGGCATTCTGCCAGATGGCAAACCATCCTGAAATAAGAATCGCCCTCCGTGAAAAAGGAATTTCCATTCCCGACACCACCATTTTCCTCAGTGCCATTCACGATACGACGCGGGATGAAGTTTGCTTTTTCGATGCGGGGACCTTGCCGCCCCACCTTTCAATTTTGCACGGGGAGCATGTAGTGGTTTTCAACAAAGCCCTGGATGCCAACGCAAAAGAAAGGTCCCGGAGGTTTTTGTCCATCAATACCCGTGCATCGGCAGAAAGTATCCACCAAAAAATAAGGGCCCGTTCGGTTTCTCTGTTTGAGCCCCGACCCGAACTCAACCACGCCACCAACGCCTTGTGCATCGTGGGCCGAAGATCGCTTACCAAAGGTATTTTTCTGGACAGGCGTTCCTTCCTCAACTCCTACGACTACCGTTGCGATCCGGAAGGAAAATCACTGCTGGCCATCCTCAATGCTGCTGCCCCGGTTTGCGGAGGCATCAACCTGGAATACTATTTTTCAAGGGTGGACAACCAAAAACTGGGCGCTGGCACAAAACTACCCCACAACGTAATGGGGTTGTTTGGGGTGGCCAATGGAATCGATGGCGACCTCCGCCCCGGGTTACCGGCCCAGATGATCGAAATGCACGATCCTGTCCGGCTCATGATGGTGGTAGAACATTTCCCTGAAATTGTCCTCGACACCATCCAGAGAAATCAGGCCACCTACAATTGGTTCCGGCTCCATTGGATTATTCTTTCGGTTATCCACCCGGAAACAAGGGCTGCCTATGTTTTTAAAGAGGAGCGTTTTGAGCCTTTCACGCCTTTCCATACCCGGCTGCCCGAAACCAACGCCCTGGAAAAACTCATCGAATCGACCCAGGAAAATTTCCCGGTTTACCTTATCCAATCTCAGGCAACCCATATCTGATTCCATGAACCACTTCCTTATTCTATTCATTCTTATCCCACTGGCTGGCTTTCTGGCCAGTCTCCTCCTATCCGCAAAAGCAGAACAAGGCCTTTCGAAACTGGCCATTGGCATTCTGTCCCTGCACCTGCTCTTTGGGTTTTCATTTATGGTCGTCTGGTTTCTTTCGGGACACCCAAGCCTGGAAATGAAAGAGCTGGTCCTGTTCAGCAACCAGGAATACACCTTTCAGGTTGAATTCTATCTGGACAAAATAGGCGCCACCTTTTTTATGGTTGGTTCTTTGCTGACCTTTCTGGTGGTGAATTACAGCCAATACTATC
>JBIPNA010000105.1:0-10275 GCA_044375665.1 Catalimonadaceae bacterium | reverse complement strand
TATTTACATACGACACAGAAGTAGCTGTAAAACTCAAAGTGCCAGCCACCAGAATATCGTCTGAATTGGCCAGGGTTACATTTCCACCACCTTTGTTGCCGCTGATGGTGAGGTTATTGTAATTCTTTGCAGAGATGGTTTGGGCACCGGTTCCGTTGAAATTCACGGTTGATCCTGTAACTGTATAAGTGCCGGATCCCGGCGTATAGGTCCCGGCCACACCAATCGTGCCTGTGCTTTGCAAAACCCGGTTGTTGTTGGCAGAAGTCAGATTGTTGTATAGAAACGAAGCAATGGTTTGCCCGTTGGCTCCGCTATAGTTGAAGGTATTGCCGGCATTAGACGAAACATAACCTGAAAGAGAAGCTGTAAATGTTCCGGCCACATCAATGGTGCCTGCAGGTAAAGTTATGGTGGCGCCACCTCTTGCCTGGGATACAATGAGGTTGCCATAGTTTTGGTTGCCAATGGTTTGTGCACCAGCTCCATTATATTCAACGGTACTGGTGAGATTGAGCGTGTTGGTGGAATAATTGGCAGGGAATGTATTCGTACCGCCTATTTGTAAACCTGCCCCGGCGGCAATGGAAAGTGTGCCTCCGGCTGAAGCTCTGTCAATTGTATTTGCCCCAAGAATCAAAGTTCCGGAAGTAATGGTCAGATCACCGGTTGGCGTATGTGTATTGTTTAAGGTTATAGTGTTTGAGCCGGTCGCTGCAATGGTAACATTGGCGATTTTATTGCTTGCGATAAGGGCCGACAATTCATTATTGGTTGTCATGTTGCCAACAAAATTTCCCCCATAGCTCAGATTAAAGGATGTAACCGATGCTATGTTGAAAGGATAGGTTGCATTGAGCGTACCCAGGGCATTTCTGAAAAAAGTATTTCCAGTCACCAATGGCATTGTGGTCGCTGTCATGGTAAAACATGGCGTGGCAGTTGAGTTTATGGTAAAGTTGCCATTGATCTGGCGTGAACCAACCGTAGCTACTGTTAAAGCTGTTGCAGTAGGTGTACTGCTCTCAGAGCCAACCGTTACGTTTTGAACTTTATTGTTTAAGTTAATCCATTCTGCTCCCTGGGCTACTGCACCACTTCCGTCATACACAAGGCTGTAAGTGCCTGTATTACAAACAAAACTGGCAGCATTTACATTGGTAAAGGCTCCTGCCGTTCTTTGCAAAACAGAACCGTTGCCCATGTTGATGATTCTGGCGCCATTGTTTCCAAGATCGAAATTCCCTTGCTGCAAACGCAGTCGGGATGATATATTGATGGTACCACCAGCCGTCAATTGGGCACCGTTGGCTCCATTAATAATAAGTGTACCAATTGTACATGTACTTGAATTCAGGTTGATGTGCGAAAAAATGGTGGAAGTACTGGCAAATTCTACAACTTCACCTGCTGTGGTTGCCCAGGAAGTTGATGTAGCCAGCAACAAGGTTTGTTGATAAGTACCACCACCATTGAATGTCATTCTGTTTGCTCCCAGCTTAAATACAGGAGGAGTTGCAAATGCATTGTTGGCCACAATAAAAGTTCTTGCAATCGATCCATTTTGATTTTCAGCTCCACCGCCGCTGCCATTTCCATTTAAGGCAATATTCTGAAAACACTCCACATAAGTATTGTTCCCATCAATCAAAAGATTTGAAAAATTAATGAGAGCGCCACCTGAAACACCAATTTTTTGTGGTGAGCCACTACCTGTACCACCATTAAAAATGAATTTGTTACTGTTTCCACCGGCCGTTCCGGTAGCTCCTGTAAAAGTTGCTCCAACCGTAGTTGAACTAATAAAGTCTCTGGCAACGAAAACTACTCCTAAAGAATTCCATGTAATTGGAAATGCAGAAGTTGCATATGAAAAATCCCGAAAGCGATATGTTGTTGCAATTGGGGTTGTGCTCACAGTAAAAGCAGCTTCAGGCTGAATCTCAACATCTAAAGCATGGATAAAACCAACACCAGCTCCAGAGGCAACCGGAGCTGTACCAACCCATGAACCTCTCAGATTTGCGGTAGTACCTGTAAGAATTATTTTATGAACGATGTCGCCAGCCGTAGAATAAGCAGCCAAAGAAACTCCACCATCGGCTGATCCAAGTGTAGATTGATAATTTCGTAGTTTCAGCGTTAAAGGCGTAGCGGTTTTTTGAAGAATCATTGCAAAGCCGGAACCTGTATTTTGAGAAAAGCTGTTCTTTGTTTCAAAAGATACACTCACATTCAGATTCGAGGAGCTTCCGGATCTGAAGTGCTGAAAATCCCAAAACAATAGCTTACCAGTTCCTGAACCTTGAAGATTGTATGTGCCGGAATTGAACCCAATCCTTACCAATCCTGAACTGGCATTGAAAGATTCTGAATTCCCGCCCAGACCATTGCTATTATTGTTAATCGTATTGGTTACATATAAATTAGCGGCAAAGTTTACCGCTGCACCCGCATTGATGGTAAAGGTTCCAAAACTTGGAGTGCCGGAATAGCTTACATTTTGAGCAGTTGTATTTCCTGCAATGGTAAGGGTGCCTCCCGCAGCAGACAAAGTTCCAATGGTCATATCACCCCTAAGCGTTAGCCCTACAGCAGTTGTATTCAAATTACCAGCACCTGTTATATTTCCTAAGGCCTCCAAATCATTGGAAGCAACAATCAAAGTAGCATTCCCATTTATGGTAATGGTTCCAAAAGTTGTGGCTGCGGCAGTGTTCAAAGTGATATTGCGAACCAAGCCATCTGTGTTTATGGTAAGGCTGGCATAGGCCAGAGCTCCACCGGCAGTAATGGTTAGGTCTCCACCTGTTGCGGTTAAAACAATATCATCACCGGCAGCCGGAACGTTTACAGGTGACCAATTGGTGCCTGTTCCCCAGGCAATGGATCCAGTGCCTGAAATGGTTTTGGTAACTGCATTTGTATTTTGAATTGAAAAACAAAACGCAACAAAGGCTAAAAATAAAGCAGAAAACTGGTTTTTGCTAAAAACAAAACCAGCCAAAAAATGGGTAAAATTTTTCATACTAAAATTGGTTAAACGGTTTTAGAAAGACGAATTGGATGGCAAACAGAAAGGACTGAATGTAAAGCCTTTCGCTAAAGAATAGGGATTATCCGAATCTTTCTGAAGGTTTGTTTCGAATGTGTAGAAGGCCTCCTGCGTGGTTGTGTAGGCGCCAATCCAGGCACTGTTTGGTAAAAGGTGTTTCATTAATTGGTTATTCTTGGTCTCAACAAAGTTCAAATAAAAAATATATAATTGGTCTGGACTTATCCATGTGTTTCCACTTATTTCCATTTGTACCCAAATTGTCATTTAAGCCAAATTATGCCATTTTAGGTACAACGACCTTTAAATGCAGTAATCCAATTTCATTTTTATTCAAAGAGAATTGTGAACTAAATTTGCAAAAAATAGCAATTATTTCTGGCCCCGTTGCATAGGTTTTGTTTAGCCAAAAATTAAATTGGAAGAGTTTGTTCATAAAAGATGCCGGGAACTGGTTGCACAAAAATTAGGCAGAGGAAACAGCGAACACTGGATAGATCAGGACTATAAAGTCCTTCGGGAAGAAATTCATAAAGAAACCAATATCCTTATTTCGGTTAACACCCTTAAGCGATATTTTGGGAAAGTAAACACATCAGGTAATTATGACCCGCAGCGGGAAACCAAAAACGCACTTGCCCAATACATAGGCTTTCAGGATTGGTATAGTTTTGAGGATCAGGAAATTACCGAAACGGGAAAAATTGAAAGCTTAAGGCCACAGCCGGAAAGGCGATGGACAAATTCCGGAAAAAAGGTAGAAGGGAAACCAGCTGTATTAATTGTGGCTATTGTAACCATTGCTTTATTGGGATTTGCTGCAGTTTTCTTTTGGTCTTCCAATGATGAAAAAGTTCCAAAATGGACATTTTCAATTTTAAACCCAGTTGATACAGCGCCATTTACATTGTACACTAAATTTAAGCTTGAAGAAAGCGAACAGGATAGTTTTTCAATAGATGGGTTTACAAAAATGAACCTTAAGCAGAAAGACAGCATTCTGTCCACTTATGTAAGCAGCCCTATTTATACCTGGCTTATCTTGAAGTATAAAAATAAAGAACTGAAAAAAATTCCCTTTCATGCTTTAAGCAGAGGCTGGGAAACTTTTTTTCAACAAACCATTGGAAAAAACCGCTCACTTGTTGAGCCGGCATTTGTGTTGGATGCTAATGGGATTGGCATAAAAAAAGAATGGTTTATAAATAACAGGGGCGATTCCAGTAGTTTTGCGCAGCAAATATCCAATTTTAAAAACTTTGATTTGGAGGGCGATTATTTCTCCTGTGAGTTTGAGGCAAGTGTTTATGGCAGACCGGAGTTATGTAATTTTGTAGGTATTCGTTTTTTTGGTGCCTACAAGCATTTGGAATACAGAATAACAAGTAAAGGCTGTGCCCATTTTAATTACGTCAATCTTTCGGAGTTGTATTTAGATGGTATAAACAATGAATTTTCGAAAATCCATATTTTCAAAAATCAAAGGGTTAAAACCAGGTTGGAATGCAAAAACAAGCAGGTTTCCCTATTTATTAATGGGATTCAGGTGTTTTCAGGAGCTTACAAGTCGCCTGTCGGAAAGATCAAAGGCATCTCGGTTCAATTTAATGGTTTTGGTAAATTTCATGCATTTAAGGCTTGGAACGAAAAGGGCAGTTTGGTTGAAAATGAGGAATTCGGAAAATAAAATCTTCACAACCATTACTGACCGCATAGCCTAGGAAGTTCTCTTGCGGAGGCTGAAACCGGTATTGGAACCCAGGTTTCACAAAGACAGCTACGGTTACGCTTACGTCTCCCAAATACCGCCACTTCAATTTTAACCTTTCAAATGCTTCTGTCTTTTTTTGAACCGTACTAAATACGGGGAGCTTACATACAACCCTGAAATCGCTGGCATTCCTTTTTCTGGAATGGAATTTTGAGGAAGCCTTTTTCAGGAATTTTGGTGTTTTCACCCAATTTTAAAACCAGCTATTTTCAACGAAGCCGACATTCGATTTATGGGCCATTAGGTAATGCGTCCCGGTTTAGTCACCTTGGGCAGGATTTGGACCAAAGAGGATATTGCGGGTCCGAATTGGCAATTCTGCCTTGAGTAGTTTTGTGGAACACTTCAACTTAACCAAATATGCCGTCAACCCTGATAAAACTCAGGTGTCAGATTTTTGAAGGAGAACCAGTTTCCGCCAAATACCTTCCGAGGTTTTTGGAGGCTTATTCCAATAAACAGCTTTTCTTAAAATATGTCCTCCTTGTTTCAGGCTTCATTTTTTGTGTCCTGAAAAGTGCATCACTGCAAGGGCAAACTTATCCTTTCGCCCGACTTACCGGAGCACCAATGGATACAACAGGCTGGTTTCTGGCCGGCGATGCAAACATTGCCGATACAGAAGGCGATTCGAACAACCTGGCTGATGAGATGGTGCTCGTGCCACCTTCCAATTTTCGTTCCGGAGCCTGCTTTTTTAAGAAGGCGGTCAACATTACTTCCTGTCAGAAATGGACAGCTGAGTTTGATTTCCGGATGTTTGAAGGCACCGGGGCGGATGGCATAGCTTTTTTCTTCCTGAACAATCCACCTCAGTCTTACATTGCCGGAGGTGGAATGGGTATCCCTCCAAGACCTCTGGGATTATTGGTTTGCTTCGACACCTGGCAAAATTGCAGTGCCAGTTCTTCGGGTCCCGTTCCAAAAGTGCAGATCCGTTATGGCGACGGCGTCAGAAATTATTCTGAATGTCCAAATCCCCCGCAACCGACGGCTACCGGGGTGAACAACCTGAGGAAGTCGACTTATCTCCACGCCAAAATCACCTATGATCTGGGCAACATTCAGGTTTTTCTGGATGACTCGTTGATTGTGTCGGGCCAATACCTGATCCAGTTTGCCGGCTATTTCGGTCTGACGGCTTCCACAGGTGGAAGTACAGACAGGCATAGCATCAAAGATTTTGTGCTGTACACCCAGCGGCCAATACTCCAGGCGCCGAATGCCGGTCCAGACCGAATTTTATGTAAAGGCGACACTACCCAACTTGGGGTTCCTCCAGGATCGGGAAACTACTCCTATTTATGGTATCCCTCTGCGGGGCTGAGTGATTCTACTGTTTCAAATCCTCAGTTATTTCTTCAAAATCAAAACAATACACCCCGGGTAATCAAGTATTTTCTTACAAAAGATACAGTAGGAAGTCCGGAGCCCCGCTGTGCATTTGCCGATGAAGTTCAGATTACGCTTTTGCCCGAATTGTTTCAGGGAGAATCCTCCAGGGTTTTGTGTTCAAAAAATCTAACCACCATCGGTGCGCCTCCGTTGACAGGAGCATCCTACACCTGGTCGCCTGGAACATTTCTCGATAATCCCCAACTTTCCAATCCCGGCTTTTTTTCTGCTTCTTCCGATACCGCTGATCAGATTTTTACCTATACCGTAACTTCTACCCATCCGGCAGGTTGTCTGGAAACCGATACCGTTCGGGTCAGGAGACTGGGGAAATTTTCAGACGCAGGCCCCGACCAGCGGGTTTGTCAGTCCGACACCATTTTTGCAGGGGCCAGGGTGAAACCCGGATATAGTTATTCCTGGTTTCTGCTTAATCTGGCATCTCCACTGGTCCAATCCAATATTCTCGATCCCCAATCGGGTCAGACAAGAATTGTACTTGGGATCAGCGATACTTTGCCAAGGACACTCCGTTACCGGCAGATTGTGCTGCGACAGGATTTCAACTGCCTCAACGACGACACTGTAGTGGTCCAGCTTTTTCCCCAACCAAAAAAGTCTGCACAGGATTCCGTTTCCCTTTGTCCGTATGATTCCATTTCCATAGGGACCTTTCCAAAATCATATTTGAGCTATGCCTGGAACCAAAGCCTGGGCTTATCCGACCCAGGTTCCGGGAGACCATGGCTGAGGGGACAAAATTTTTCGCAGGCAAAAGATACCCTGTACACAAGAACTGTTTTCTGGGCTGGTTTTCCCGGCTGTCAAAATTTGGATTCTGTGGCCATCCGGTTCAAAAAACTTCCTTTGGTGGATGCCGGTTCTGACAAAGTTGTTTGTCCAGGCGATACGGTGGTTTTAGGGGCTGTTTCGGGTTTCCCTTCGGGTTACACCCATATTTGGTCTCCAGGGAATTTTCTTCTGGATACAGCAGCATTTCAGGTTTCCTTTTGGGCTTCCGGAATAAGTGATTCGAGTTTTCAATATGTACTTGAAAACAAATTGGAAGGATGTTCATCCAAAGATACCGTCCGGGTTTTGGTTTCAAAAAGTCCTGCATTTCAAGCAGTAAGCCCCGTTCGGATTTGCTCTGGAATTCCCCGGCCACTGGACGTTTTGCCTTTGCCGGATTACCGGTACACCTGGCTGGATACCCTCGGCCTCCTGAATCCCAATCAGGCCAATCCTCAGATTTTACTCACTTATCCCAACACCGGAATCGGATTTCTACAGTATCGGATCCTGGTGTTCGACTCCACCACCGGCTGCCAGCGCCTGGATTCGATCCGGATTGCAAAACAAGCCAGTCCCGAGCCTTTTGCAGGAAAAGATACAACGATCTGCAAGGGCGATAGTCTCCTTTTGGGCCGACCCATTTCCATTTTTGAAAACAGCTATGTGTGGACCGGAAATGGCCTCGGGCTGCTTTCGGATCCGTTTTCTTCATATCCCTGGCTGCGGACGGAAGGCTCCCTTTTTTCGCCACTTTCTTTGGTGCTGACCCAAACCAATATGCTTGGGTGCCGGGCAAAAGACACTGTAACTGTGCAGGTCCGTGTGCTTCCGGTTCCGCCAGTGGTCTCAGGCCAGGGGCGGGTTTGTGCTTCCGACAGCCTTTTTGAGTACACCCATGCGGCTATTCCAGGCTCCGGTTATTCCTGGGTAGTTACCGGGGGCACTCAGGTATCGGGTCCCGAAAATCCGGTATCGATCCGATGGGGAACGGGTCCTGCCTCGGTTCGGCTTTTGGAGACTGATTCGCTGGGATGTGTGGGACAAGGACCTGCTCTGGAAGTCGAAATTTTGCCGGCACCCGATACGGTCCTGGCCGGCCCCGGATTTGTTTGTCCGGAGGCGTATTCTCCGGAATACCGGTTGCAGGAAGGCAACCGGGTGCATTGGGCGCAAATCACCAATGGCATCTTTTTGGCCGATCCTGAAACGTCTGATCCGCTTCGGCCGTCGTTTACACCGGGCGCAGGAACTTACAGCATGCGCATCGTCCCCAAATCGAGTGCCGGCTGCCTGGGCGATACCTTTTCCGTCCGGATTTTTGAAGACATCCTGAAACCTTCACTCCAATTTGTTTCTGTACCCGAGACCGGAATTCTTGAAATCGGTTCCGCTGTGTCGAATCGCCCTGGTTTTGTAGAAACCTGGTTGGGTACCGACCCTCAATCCAGTGTGGCCTGGTCCGGAGAGAGCCGGTTTTCCTGGCCGTTTGAAGGTACGGCCCAACCCGTTTCGGTCCGACTGAAGCAACAAGACCTGTGCAACTTAGACCGGTATTCAGAGTTTCAAACCATTGTTTCCGGAAGGGCAGAAGCAAGCGTGATGCCCAGCCAAATTGCGGCTATTTCGCGGTGGACCGCCTATCGTGGCAACTCTGGCCCCAACGCATATTCCCTCCAGATGAAAATTCCGGATGGAGATTGGGTGGTGGTCGGCTCCGGAAGGGACACAAGTTTGGAATTCAGTGTATTACCCATGCCCACTCCTCATATTTTTCGGGTAAGAACCGACTGGGAACAAAGCGGGAAATTTTTTACGTCCTACTCGGACCAGTTCTCCTTTGAAATAGAAAGGCCTGAAATCCGGATTCCCAATTTCCTGAGCCCAAATGAGGATGGCAAAAACGATGTTTGGCGGATCGACCATTTGTACTGGTATCCAGGAACGCGGGTCAGGATTTTTAATCGGTGGGGCGAATTGGTTTTTGAGTCCGACAACTACCGAAACGACTGGAAGCCTGAATCCAAGGGTGTCCAGGATACTTATTTTTTCGAGCTGAATACGGGAAAAGGGGTGCAGAAAGGTTGGATTCAGGTTATGGGCAAGCGTTGAGGTTGCCATTGAGCATGGGTCGGCAGGTCTTGCTGGTGCTTTTTTTACGCTGAACGTCAGGCCCTTGTCTTTTTTTTGGTAAGGAATTTAAACCGTTGGCAAAGCCATGCCTCTCAGGCAGCGAACAAAATTTCTTATTACTATGAAAACCAACTTTTTTATTACTGCGCTCCTTTTGGGCCTGAGCATCAGTTTTTCATCCTGTAAAAAAGATTCAGAAGATACGGATTCTGTATTTAACGCTGATCAGCAGGTAAGCAAAGACCAGAATCAGATCGACCATGAATCAGAAGACGTTGGCGCCATGCAGGACGATCTGATGGCTGCTAATGAAGGAAGACTTTTTGCCCGGACAGCCGTCACTGATACGGTGTACACTTTCCCATTCGATTCCTGTGCTACCGTCACCCTTATCCCAAAAGGAAATAATCCAACCGGAAAAATCACAGTAGATTTTGGAACCGGATGCCAGGGAAGAGATGGAAGATTTCGTAGAGGAAAAATTGAATGGACTTTCACCGATCGTCTCCGTAAACCAGGGTCTGTTATTGAAACCCGTTTTATAAACTATGGAGTAAAACCCCAGAATGCTTCTGAATACATCAATATTGATAATTCGAGTACGAAGACCACAACCAACCTAAGTACAAGCGAGGCATTTAACGACAACTCCATTTTATTGTTCAGAAGAGATATCAATATGAAGTTGAATTTCTCTGATAACACCAGTTTTACCTATTCCGGTACCAAAAATCTGAAGTGGGACCTCAGCATTCTGGGTTACAGATGGGATAATACCTATACCCTGAATGCTGGTAGTCAGTTGAGCGGAACCGATCGTCAGGGCAGGCCATGGTCTATGACTGTCAACACAGATGTGGTGAGAAAAGCAGCTTGCGCATTGTCTGGTGTATACAAGCCGGTTTCCGGAACATTGACCATTCTGCACGGGAACAAAACAAAATTCATCGATTTTGGGAATGGGGCCTGTGATAACTCCATCACCATCACCATTAATGGTGCCGTGCGAAGAACCCGCTGGTGATTTAAATTGCCAACAAAAAAAGGGCCTGAACGGGCCCTTTTTTTGTTATACCAGGGTTAAAACCCATCCTTCCAGATGTAATCTGTCACTTTTAGATATTCAGGA
>JBIPNA010000104.1:0-10277 GCA_044375665.1 Catalimonadaceae bacterium | reverse complement strand
TAATAGCTGTGGTAGGTAAACTTGATTTTTTGAATGGTACCGGTCATCTGGAGTAGTAAAACCTTTTTTCCGTTTACCATCCGGTATTCTTCTTTCATAACCTGGATGTCAGGGGCTACAGAACGGGCATTTTCAATGGCTACATCCCGCAATCCATCCAAAGGGATTTCAATTTTCTCATTGATGATCATCGAATAGATATCCCCTTCTTTCCACTCCAACTGAAACTCGGCCGCATCGTTGCTGGTTTTTGTTTTTACCTCCCATTTTTTGGGATTGATCCAAAAACTGAGGTGGTTTTTTTTGCTCTTCAACTGGAAAGTGGCCTCTGCACTTTTCTTAAAAGGCGTATTGTTGATTACAACCTCTGGCTTTTTATTGAGCGAATCGTTTTCAAATCGCCAGGTTTTGTCTTCAAACAGCAGAACCGTTTCGCCGGATTGGGTTACGGCTTTTTGTTGGGCCAGCATTTGGAAGGCAAAAACCAGCATTGGGGCGCAGAAAAAGGTCTTTTTCACAGGGATTAAATTTTGATAAAACTGAACCCGCAAATCCGAAAATCCATGGAAAAGGGAAAATGTTTTCCATCACCCTTGCATTTCGGTAGCCAGGAATTCCTATAGCTTTAAGGTGCCCGATAAAAACTGCCTTTAGAATATGTGTACCAGGCATAATCTATGGCTGAACCGATCTGAAATCGGACTGGATTGGGAGCTTCTTCCGGAACCAGCATCAAACTTCTTCTTCCTTCATGCAAAAATCGGTTGGCCAGGCCCGGACTACGGCGCTGGTCGAAAGCCGTATCCATATAATACAGGTAATGGCCGATAAACTGTAGAAATCGTCTCCTGTTTTGCTTCAGAACCTGACCTTCCTTGTTGACAAGCTGAAATGCCTTTTTCTCAAACAAGGCCTGCTGGAATTCCACCGCATTCAACGGAACTCCATCCAGAACCGGAATCAAATCAAATTGGGCATCAGCTAAAATCCATTTTTTTCGGGAAGGCAACCAAACTTCCGCCAATACATGCCCAGCCCCCGATTTGGCGGTTTCTACATCACGGGTCTTTAAACCAAGAACCCTGGCCTTAAAGCCCACCGAAAGCAAAGCGTCGGCCAGCACAATGCCATACTCCACACATCGGAACCGCATGCCCGATTCGGCTTCCTTTAAAATCGAAAGGGCATCCGACTTTTTGGGCATCTGGCTTCCGTTGTGCCTCCATCGGGAATGAGCCCAGGCCATAATGGCCAGGACCTTGTCGAGTTCATTCGCACTGTTTCCTGCCACCGAATCCAACCGGTAGGTTTCCCGAAGCACCTTCAGGTAGGCATCGTCTTTTTCCGGAAACACCTGCGGCGGGAGATCTGGATCTGGTTTTTCGAAGAATCGGATGGAATGAATTTTCGTAGAGGGAAATCCCATAAAAACATGGGCAAACTGGTATTTGTGGCAACTCACCAGCAGAACCATCCAGCCGATTCCCCCGGCTAAAAACAGGTGTTTGCGCATTTTGATGCTGCTGGAAAAGCGAATCCAAAGTCCGGAATGGGTTGGTTCTTGTGACATTCAGGCGCAAAAGAATACGAATTTTGAGCAATGCCCATGCTTTGGTCGTTTCCATTTTTGTTGGCATCACTTTTTGCATTTCTTGGCCAGGGTTCGTTTCTCCCTAAATCAACAGCCGTTTTACCATGTATCCGTTTCCTTCTGTTTTTACGGTTGGGTGAAGCACATAAACCAACGGCGGTCTTTGGCCCAGGTTATTGGTTGATTTTGAGGAACCAAAAAAGAATGAAGACATTGTGGGCAACCATTCTATTGATGCGAGAGGCTATCACCCAGGCTGAGTGGACAATTCGGCTTTTATTCTGTCAGGTAAGTTTAATAAAGTTGTCTTCAAGTTTTACATTGAAATTGATTTCAGCTTTTAATGCTTTGAACACTTTAAATATAGTGTCAATGGTTGCACTATTGGCACTACTTTCAAGTTTAGAGATTTGAGATTTCTGAACTCCAACAAGTCGTCCGAGCTCTTCTTGGGTTAAGTTTCTTTCCTGTCGGGCAGTTTTAATCATCTTTCCTAAAACGTCCATACGAAGTTCGTATTCGTATTCGTCACGCTCTTGTGTTCCGACTTTGCCGATATACTTGTCTTTCATTTCGGCAAGCGAGTAGGTCTTTAGTGCTTTATTTGCCATGTGATTACTTTTTTTGTTTGTTGATAAAATAATTGTCCCTTAATCTTACTGCCCTTTCAATTTCGTTAGCTGGTACTTTGTCGACTTTCCTTATAAAGCCGTGTGTAGCAAAAACCAGAGTTTCTTGGTTATCTGTTTTGTCCCAAAATGCAAGAAGTCTAATTTGAAGTCCTGCGTATTTTGTCCGAAACTCCCAAATGTCTTTTTGTAGTTTCTTAAAAAGTTTTGGGTCATTGGTTTGTTCCGCAAGGTCAATATTGAAAAATATTTTTTTGATGGTCTTTCTGTCTAGTCCTGAAATGAACTCGTCCGCTTCTTCCAAGAATTTCGTTTCAAAAAATCTCATTCAAAGTCTTCTGGTTAAAACTCCCAAAAATATCGAATGTTTCCAAAATTAGAAACTTTATTTCCCCTGATTTTGTTCGGTGTCGGTTTGTTGGATTACAAAGGCAGGCCACGTGTAAGCTCTACGTTTTTAGTACGATTTAAAAGTACCCAAAAGATTTTCCGGAGCTCTTTCTTCAAGCATGGCGGGTTTTATATTGCCGCCAAAACCAATTCGTTATGATCCACCTTGTTTCCCGGAGCCTTTCGGGATTCCCTTTGGCCCTCCTTGCTCTCCTTGCTTTTTTGATTTCTGAAACGGCTTTCTCCCAAAGGCAGGTGGAAAGCCTCAACTCTGGCTGGCGTTTTATCCGGATGGATGCCGCTGCTTTTGAGCAGGAAGAAACCAACGACCAATACTGGAAAAGAGTACACCTTCCCCATACCTGGAATGCTGAAGATGCTTTCGACGACGAACGGGGTTATTTTCAGGGCATTGGTTGTTACCGGAACCACTGGCTGGTACCTGATTCCTGGCGGGGACAAACGGTGGTACTTCGTTTTGAGGGCGCCAACCACACCGCGGAGGTTTATCTGAATGGCAAAAAGCTCAAAACCCATGTAGGCGGCTATACTTCCTTTCGGGTGGATGTAACCCCACACCTTCTATTTGGGAAGCCCAACCTGCTGGCCGTCCGCGTAAACAATGGTGCCGATCCCGGTGTGGCGCCCCTCTCGGCCGATTTTACTTTTTATGGCGGATTGTACCGCGGCGTTTCGGTGATCCGGACCGGTCATGTCCATTTTGGACTGGATCATTTTGGAGCCGATGCACTTCACTGGCAACCAAGGTTTACGCCCAAATCCTGGTTTCTGGATGTGGAAACCAAAGTGCAGCTGGGAGCTGCGGCCAATTATCAGCTGGAAGCAGTTTTGATGGACTCCAGCAGGAAACCAATCGCCCGAAAGTCCTGGCCTATGGCCCTTAAAAAAGGTCCGGGGTATCGGTTTTCCTGGGATCTGGGGAATTTACCCGGACTTTGGTCTCCCCGGAATCCAAAACTCTATACAGTTCGTTTTGAATTGAAAGAAGCTGGCAACGTGGTGGATGTTCTGGAGGGAAGCACTGCTTTTTTCCGGTTTCGGATGGATCCCAATCTGGGGGCTTTTGTCAACGAAAAGCCGGTAAAACTGATGGGCGTTTGCCGCCACCAGGACCATGCCGGATTGGGCAATGCCTTACCCGATGGTATTCATGAAAAAGACATCCGGTCTATCGTGGATATGGGTGGAAACTTCATCCGGATAGCACATTATCCCCAATCGGATGTCCTGCTTTCGGCCTGCGACCGGATGGGCATTCTGGCCTGGGAAGAAATTCCGGTTGTAAATGAAATCACGCCATCGGCGACCTTTTTTGCCAATGCGGCGTCCCAGCTTCAGGAAATGATTGCCCAGCACAGAAACCATCCTTCTGTGGTGATGTGGGGATATATGAATGAGGTTTTTCTGGCCTTTGGCAAACACAAAACCGATTCGGCCAAACAACTGCACAACCGGGAGACGGTCCGCCTGGCGAAATTTCTGGATTCGATTGCCCATTCGGTGGATCCGGCCCGGCTCACCACCATGGCCCTCCACAACAGCACCCGCTACAACGAATCTGGCATTGCCGATGTGGCCAATGTCACCGGCTGGAATCTTTACCATGGCTGGTACCACGATGCCTTTCCTGATTTTGGGGCATTTATGGACAAAGAAAAAAGCAAATACCCCAAACGGATCCATATGATTTCTGAATTTGGGGCTGGGTCAGACCAGCGCCTGCTAAGTCTTGAGCCGCAGATATATGATTTTTCGCCGCAGTATCAGCTGCAATACCACCAAAGCTATCTGCGCCAGATTTTTGAACGCCCTTGGATTGCGGGCGGAGCTATGTGGAATCTGGTGGATTTCGGTTCGGAAGGCAGGAAGGAAACCATGCCCCACATCAACAACAAAGGCCTTCTGACCATGGACCGGACACCCAAAGACGCCTGGTATTTGTATCTGGCCTTTTTGCACCCAAAACCCATGGCCAGGCTTGCCATCGGAGATGCCGGTGGCCGGATCCTGGTTAAGGATGGAAAGATCCGGATTCCGGTCATCAGCAATCAGGCTGAGGTGATGTTGTTTCATGAAAACCAGAAAATAGGGGAGGTAAAAGTTTCAGACAGGATGGGCATTATCGATATGGCTGCTCCCACAGGTCCCATCTGGATCCGGCTTGAAAACCAGAAAGGCCAGGTTCTGGGACACCAGGAATTGATCCCTACCTGGATGCCCGATTTGAAAGACCCAGGTTTCCGGGAACTGGCGGTCAATGTGGGTTCCAATTGTGCCTATCTCCAGCCCAAAACCAATACCATGTGGTGGCCATCGCAGGAATATGCACCCGGTTCCTGGGGTGTGGAAGGAGGGAAGCGGTTCCGGTCTTCCCGTACCCGGATCGGAACCCAGGCTTATATTGAATTGACCCCGGATCAGCCGCTGTACCAAACCATGCAGGACAGCCTTACTGCTTTCCGGGCAGATGTTCCGGATGGCAAATATGTGGTGGACCTTCTCTTTGCAGAACTTGAACCCAACATTAAGCCTACCAATGTTTTATACGATTTGAGCAGCAACCGCAATCCCAATAAAAATGGTTTCAACCGGGTCTTTTCTGTATTCGTAAATGGGAAAATATGGAAGGAAAAGTTTGAACCAGCTCAGGAGCCTGGCCCTTATCGGGCAGGTTGCTATTCCATAGAAACGGAAGTGAAGGATGGAAAAGGCCTTTTGGTTGAATTTGGAAGGATACTGGGTAACCCTTGTCTGAACGGAATCCGGATATGGAAGAGGTAAAGTCTTTGGCAAAAAAAGGTTTGACTTTCTTTGCACCTTAAAGCTTCCTTATGATCTCTGGTTTTCGGTTTCTCTTTTTGTTTCTTGCCATTGTCGCCTGCCGCGATGCATCCAAATCTCCTCAGCAAATGACCAAAATGCTCCCGCCTGACCCGCATTCTTCGGCCCTTCCCGCCCAGGTTCGGGTGCGGCATATGCATCTGGACATTAAAGCCGATTTTTCGTCCAGAACCATTTCAGGCCTCGCCCGTCTGACCTGCGAGAACAATACCATGGCCACCACTCTGGTGCTGGACATCCGCAATCTGAAAATTGAAAAGGTGTTTTTGGACAAGCCCGATGTGGAGACAGAATTTTCAATCGATTCTGTCCCTGGCATCCCCGGGCAGGCACTTCGGATCACCGTAGGCACTGAAAAAGAACAAACCGTTTGGGTAAAGTACACCACCACCGAAGGCTCCGATGCACTGCAGTGGCTTGATCCATCCCAAACCGCAGGAAAAAAACACCCGTTTTTGTTTACCCAGGGCCAGGCCATCCTTAGCCGGACCTGGTTCCCATGTCAGGATGGACCTGGGATGCGGTTTACCTGGTCGGCAGACGTGGAAGTACCCAATGGTTTGAAAGCCATCATGTCGGCAGAAAAGCGGGAAGAAAAGGCCGGAACAAACCGGTTTCATTTCGAAATGTCGCACCCGGTCCCCGCATACCTTGTGGCTTTGGCTGTTGGTAATCTGGAGTTTAAAGGCATCGATGCCAGGACAGGCGTTTTTGCCGAACCCGAAATGCTGGATCGTTCGGTTTATGAGTTTCAGGATATGGGCAAAATGCTGGCTGCGGCCGAGGCACTTTATGGACCATACCGCTGGGGAAGGTATGATGTGCTCGTCTTGCCTCCGAGTTTCCCTTTTGGGGGCATGGAAAACCCCTGCGTTACCTTTGCTACCCCCACCATTCTGGCCGGAGACCGGTCTTTGGTTAGTCTGGTGGCCCACGAACTTGCCCACAGCTGGTCGGGTAATCTGGTGACCAATACGACATGGAATGACTTCTGGCTCAACGAAGGATTTACGGTGTATTTCGAGCGGCGGATCATGGAAGCCATCGAAGGAAAACCATATGCCGAAATGCTTGCCGTTATCGGATACCAGGATCTTCAGGCCACACTGGAAGATTTAAAGGAGGATTCAGCTTCCACTTGCCTGAAGTTGCACCTGGAAGGAAAAGACCCCGATGATGGCATGAACGATATCGCTTATGAAAAGGGATATCTCCTGCTTTGCCACCTCGAAAATCTTGTTGGAAGGGAAAAATGGGATGCTTTCCTGCGCTCTTATTTCGACAACCATGCCTTTCGGTCGATGTCGACAGAGCAGTTTCTGGAATATCTGGAAGGACAATTGTTGAAGCCTGCGGGCATAACCTTAACCCAAAGCCAGGCAAAACTGTGGATTTACGAACCTTTTCTGCCTCAGGGCCATGCCGTACCGGTTTCAAAGCGGTTTTCTTTTGTAGATGCACAGATAAAGTTGCTGGATGCCTCTGGCCGCATTAACCGTTCCTCCACAGCAGACTGGAGTAGCCATGAGTGGTTGCATTTTCTCCGTGGGCTGCCTTCCGGGCTTACCCTCAGGCAGATGGAAGGCCTGGATGCTGAATTCGGATTTACTAAGAGCCGGAACTCAGAAATCCTTTTTGCCTGGCTGATGCTGAGTGTTGAACACAAATATCTGCCAGCTTACGATGCACTTGAGCAATTTCTGGAGCATACCGGCCGAAGAAAATTTGTATTGCCTTTATACAAGCAGTTGTTGAATGATGCCCAGGGTAAAGATCTGGCCAACAAGTTGTTTGCCCTTTCCAAAAACAATTATCATTCTGTAACCCGGAGTAGTGTAGAGGCTGCTCTTTCGGGAAAATAATGTCGGTTTTGGGGCAGCCTTTCCAAAGTATTCTAAATCAGGACGGGGAGGCATGGTATCAGGGGGATTTCTTGTCTGAAACCGAAAGTCAGGCATTGTTTTCTGCTTTGTGGAAGGAGCTTCCCTGGAAGGCCGATGAGGTGGTGATTTTTGGGAAGCACATTTTAACCAGCCGCAAAATGGTCTGGCTGGCGGATGGGGCATTGGAGTACCGGTATTCAGGATTGGTCCGCCTGCCGGTTCCGTTTCCAGATGTTTTGCTTCCCCTAAAAGCAAGGCTTGAAACAACTTTGGGTCAGACTTTTAATTCCTGTCTTGCCAACTTATACCACCATGGCGGGGAAGGCATGGGCTGGCACAGCGACAATGAAAAAATGCTGGATCCCGGGGCGGGAATAGCATCCGTCAGTTTGGGTGCAGGGCGGAAATTCCGGTTCCGGCATTTTTCGGAGGGGAAGGGCCCGGAAATTTTGCTGGAAAACGGAAGTCTTCTCTGGATGGTTCCTCCTTTGCAGGCGCACTGGAAACATCAGTTACCTCCGATGAAAAAGGTGGTGGACCCGCGTATAAATCTGACCTTTAGGAAAATAAAGGTCCCTGAATTTACGATCTGAAAGGCTGGATGTTCCAAAACTATTCCCAGAAAAAGCCAGGGTAAAAGACTCCTTGTCGCCAAGATGAACCCATGCGGCAGGGATCGACGGGAAAAGCCCGGAGGCCTTGAGGAACGAAAGGCCGAGGACTTGTACCAGAGAGCCCGCCCGGCCGCCCAAAAACCAGAGTTCTGGAAGTTTATTCCTGCATTTTCTTTGGTGAAGAAAAACCGAATTGTTGGGTTTCATTGTCCCTGCCTTCTCCCTGCATTGTAGAAAAAAAGGCCGGCAAACAGCAGGAGCGATGCCCGGAAGCTGGATCCGGGATAGAGAAGAATACCTGCACTATTTTGGCTCTGATGGCAATTAAAATCCGGGTTGTTTTATCCAAAAATGGAGCTGTCCGGGATCCATTCCAGACCGGCTGAACAAAAAAATACGGAACTGTTTGGCGAAAAATGGCAAATTCGCCCTCTTTTTTTGATTCAGAAGCTGGCCCTGGCCTGCATTCTTTCTTTCGAAATATGGCGAGACTTGTTTTATTTCTTTCTCTTTTTTTTATCCTGACCAGTCAAGTTTTGGCACAGGATTTTAATGGGAGGGTTGGAAAAGCCAAGGCCATGCTTGCATCCGGAAAAGGGGATGAGGCGCTTAAAATGGTGACGGAAATTCTGAAGGACCAGCCAGGAAATCCGGAAGCTTTGTTCCTTCTTGGAAAAGTGTATATGGCTGAACACCAGTTTCGATTGGCCACTTTGTTTTTGGGTCAGGCCATTGAAAAGAGCAAAAATCCCGGAGACGAATGGCAGCTTACACTTGGCGAGGCTTTTCAGAAAGCGCATCAGTTTGAAGAGGCCCTTGATGTGTACCAGAAAATTTCGCCCATGGGCAACCGCCGAAATCTGTTGGTGAAACGGATCGCAGAGTGTCGGGTGGGGCAGGAGTTGAAAGAGAATCCTCTGGAAGTAAAAATCTCCAATCTCGGGGAGAAAATAAATTCAGAATACCACGACCGCCATCCCCTGGTAACGGCCGATTACATGCAGATTTTCTTTTCAAGAGAACAGCCTGACCGGGGGAAACCAGGACTGGAAATATTTCAAAGCTTTCACAAAGGTCTTTGGGAAAAGGCCATGCCCCTTCCTGCTCCCATCAACGACAATGCCGGTGCAGAACTTTCCGGAATCAGGCCCGATGGGCAGGTTCTTTATTTTTATCGGCCTACACCGGTCAGAAATATTCTTCAGTCAGAATTTAAAGATGGGAAATGGTCCAGGCCGGAGACCTTTTCATTTAATTCCCGAAAAAACGAGTCTTCCCTCAGCCTTTCGGCAGATGGAAAAACCTTGTTTTTTGTATCCGGGCGAAACGGCAACAAAGACATATTTTATTGCAGGAAGCAAGGCAGTTCCTGGTCGAAACCGAAGAGTGTCGGATCCCTGATTAATACGGCCGAAGACGAAGAGTCACCCTGGCTGGATGCCGATGGTAAATATTTGTATTTCAGTTCGAAGGGACACTCAGGGATGGGTGGGTTTGATATTTTCAGGGTAGACTGGAGTCAGTCCAATGCCAGGCCGGAGAACATTGGCTATCCCATCAACTCCGCATCTGATGATATGTACTATATGCTGATGCCGGATGAAAAAACGGCCTTTTATAGTTCTGGCCGCGATGGTGGATTTGGGGGAGACGATTTGTATTCAATCCGGATGGGCATAGGAAAAACACCTCAGTTGTTTCTGTTTAAAGGAACGGTTTCGGAAAATACCGGGCTCCCGGTTGAGGCCAATGTCCTGGTGACGGAAACAGGTGCAAGTCAGCCCGTGGCCAAATTGAAGTCCCACCCGGAAACCGGGACTTTCGTCACCATGCTCCCAACCGGAAAAACATATTCTGTTCTGGTAGAGCGGGAAGGATATTTGTTTTCTTCCGATTTGCTCGATCTTACCCAACCTGAAAACAATGGCGGGGTGGATCTTAATTTCAGAATGCAGAAACTCAATCCCGGCACCAGCCTCGTGTTGAGCAATTTGTTTTTTGAACCCGGGAAAAGCAGTCTGCGGAAAGAATCCAGTCCGGAGCTGATGCGGATTCTGTCTATACTCAGACAAAACCCTGGAATAAAGGCAGAAATAGCCGGGCACCTGGATCCCGGAGGTCCTGAAGACGTACTGTTAAAATTATCAGAAAACAGGGCACAGGCAGTGGTCGATTATCTGGTGGCTACCGGCATCAAATCGAGCCGGCTTTTGGCCAGAGGGTATGGCAGTTCTAAGCCAGTGGCAGGCAACAATACCCCCGCGGGTCGGGAAGAAAACCGCCGCATAGAAGTCAGGATCCTCAGCAT
>JBIPNA010000457.1:0-2665 GCA_044375665.1 Catalimonadaceae bacterium | reverse complement strand
GAATCCGCCATTATGCAGCGGAATGATGGACTGTGCGAAAATTTTACCGGAGCCGATTATTGATACAATACAAATAAGGATATGATATTTCATTGCTTATAAATTTGTTTGATGTCAAGTATATTCTGCTGAGAAATCAGGCCAATCCAATAATTCTGGCCACCCGGCAATCCCGAAAGGGGAATTGAGGTATAAGCTTCGGAGCTTGAAATGGGGTAGGTCAATTCAATGTCCGCGACGTTCTTTGATTGTTGCTCATTTAGCATTGTTGAAAATAAAGAATTATCAATTGGTGAAAATCGATTCAATATTGGATCAAAGTACTTCCAGGCAGAATCAGTCAAGATTTATTCATCGGCCTTTAAATACTTAATATTTTGTGCATAAATGTTAATGTTAAAAAAGAGAATAGAAAACGATAAAGATAGATTAATGTGTTTTTTCATCTCTTCGATAAATTCGGCTCTTTAGAAAAGGGCTCAAAATAATTGGTTTATTTCAAAGGTTTGTCATTCGGTGCCATTTTCCGGTGAAAACACCAGTAAAATCCCTATTATTTTATTGAAATACAGTGCATTACATCCGGATAACTGTTGTCTTTCCAATGGATTTTCCTGACTTTTCCCCGGCCGGTCAGGTAGCTTTTGCATTCATGTAAACGGTTTTTGCGCCAATATTTTCAATGGATGCGCTCATTTCATAAACCATGGGTATATCCTCGTGACCACTTTCGGAAAATTTGATAACGGCTTAACTTTTCTACCACCATAGCTGCAGAAAACCAAAGGAACCCCACATGGAGCATCTGCCTCTGATGGTGCTTGTTTGGCGTTACTCAGGATTGTAAAATTTACCCGGCTAAATGGGTAAGGCCCCATTGTGAAAATCCATGCGACTTAAAGCGGTTTCAAATTGGCCTCTTCACCAGGTGTGTAAGCTTCCCAAAAATTGCCTTCTTTTGCCTGCAGCCAAAATCATTCAAAACCCTCTCCCCAATAAATCGCTTCCAATGAAAAGCCAGGGTCTCTGTTTTCTGCTTTTCCTGATCATCGGGGCCTGTGCACCAGGTACCCTTATCAGGCCGTTGAAACCAAAAGAAAAAATGGTCTCCGCCAGCCTGGGAGGACCACTGATCCATTTTGCCGGAACCACCATTCCCATTCCATTTTCACAGGTGGATTTTGCCTATGGCTACTCGGACCGTTTGAGCCTGCAGGCCGGACTCAACACCACCGCTCTGCTTTTTGGGGTGGGCCAGCTGCGTCTCAATGCCTTATATGAATTCCGGAAACCTGCCGGATGGAAACCGGGTCTTTCGGGATACTTCCAGCAGCACCTGATGCTGGATCGCTGGGAAAAGCAGTTTTCCTGGTATCCTGAGCCGGGTTTCCACTTATACTGGAGCCTGAAACCGGAAAAGCACATGCTTTTTGCCGGTGCCTCTTCCTGGATGGAATTCCGAAAGCCCGACAACACCCACATCCGGCAGTCTGTCCTCTTGCCTGTAATCAGCCTCGGCTACCAGCACAGCAGCCCATGTTGGAACTGGACCTTTGAAACCCGCTGGATCGCCCCCGGTCGTACCCCCGGAAATCAGGTGGTGGACTATGTCTCACCCGGAAAAAGCGGAGCCCTTGGTTGCTATGTTTCCCTGAGTCGCAAATTCTGATGATCAACCCATGAAACACCTGCCACTTTTCTTTCTCCTTCCGCTCCTGGCCTCCTGCATGCGGCTCGACGACAACCTGTTCAATCCCGAAGAGAAAATAACTGCCTATGGTTTCGACCAATACAAAGGCACACGCGAACTGGCCGATCTGCCCGATTCCATTTCGGTTGAACCCAACCGCCAACAGTTCTTTTTTCTGCCATCCGGACCGGAAAAAATCGCCTGCATCTTCCTGGGCGATAGCAGCGAGATTTCGGAGAAAGAAGTGATTCTCTATTGCCATGGCAACAAAAACCACATGGACAATTACTGGAACCGGGCCAAACTCCTCTACCATACCGGTGCCAAAGGCCAGCGGGCCATATTGATGATGGATTACCGGGGTTTTGGCCTCTCCACCGGTGACCCTTCCGAACAAGGCCTGTATGAAGATGTGGGCGCCTGCATCGCCTGGCTCAAAGCCAAAGGACTGAAGGAGAACAACTTAATTTTGTATGGTTACAGCCTCGGTTCAGCTCCCGCTACCTATTGGGCGGCCCATCCCGACATGCTTTCCCTGAAAAAACTGATTCTCGAAGCCCCCTATTGTTCAGCAGATCAGATGGTAAAAGATGCCTCCAAACTTCAACTTCCGGGTGCGTACTTCACCAACCTCAACATCAACAACGGCGAACGGATTAAACAGGTCAGGGCCCCCTTTCTTTGGATACATGGTCGGGAAGACGACTACCTCGATGCCGAAACCCAGGGCCGGACCATCTACAACAACTACCCCGACCCGGGCAAAAAGCAAAGCATTCTGGTACCGGGAGCCGTCCACAACAATGTGCCCCAAATAATGGGCTACCAACAATACATCAGGGAAATATCCAAATTTCTGGACTGAATTCCCCTACCCGTTCAACTTAGGATCCAAGGTTGTGTTCCGCTCAGAATTCCAGCCTTTCAGCTGTTTTGGCAAAGGCGCTACTATACAATTTTGGGCGGCCGGGCAGG
>JBIPNA010000456.1:0-2667 GCA_044375665.1 Catalimonadaceae bacterium | reverse complement strand
GCCCGAAGTTCCAAACCTTCGCATTCCCCAGCTCAAAGACAGGCTTCCCGCCGATCATCCGGTATCCCAAATGATGACCGATCCCATCCGGCGCTATACGGATTCGGTTTCCAGATGGGTAATTGGCCCATATAAGGAACTTGGGGAATACAACTGGGCACATTTATATCTTCCTTCACAGGATGGATGGTCGGCAGATACGGCTTCCGGGAAAAAATTTCCGGTGGTCATTTTTCTCCATAGCGAAGTGCCCAATACCGGATTCAGAAAAGACTCCAGAGCATTGATTCTGAGTTTCACCAGGCAGGGATTTGCTGTGATTTGCTTCGACCAGGCAGGATGTGGTGTTCGGCAGGATGAGGTTTCCGGGTTTTACAGGCGGTTCCCGCAATGGACCCTGGCCGGCAAGCGGATTCGCGATGCCCGGGCTTGTCTGGAATTGGTCCGCAGCAATACCCATTTGAACGACCAACAGGTTTTTGTGGTAGGTTCAGGATCGGGAGCCTGGCTGGCCTTACAGGCTTTTGACCAGGTGGGAAAAATCCGCAAAATGGGCCTGATAGACCCGCTGTTTGGATTTCTGGGAGAAAATGGGTCCGACTATGGCAGGTGGCTGGAGCGAATAGCATTTTTATGTCCCGGAAAAACCTGGACCCGTTATAGGGTTTTGGGCCAGATTCGGAGCATGGATATCCCGGTGAAATACCTTCAACCAGAAGGTACCGGATTAGGGCAGGAACCATCTTCGCCCGGTTGGCAATCGATCCGCCCAGGCGAAGAGGAAGGAAGCCTGTCGGTACAAACCCTGATCCGTTTTTTCCGGGAGCCTTGAGGAATGTGTTGTTCCTCCCGGATCGGTTTCACCGGAAGGAATTGCTTCAGCAGTTTTTCCTGAAAGGGAATCCTTCCCGGAACTGCCAGGATTTTTTTTACTTTGCCCCCAATTAAATAAAGTTGGACCAGGAACTACTTAAAGAGCTGTTGAATAAGGTGGCCGAAAAATTCGGCTACAACGACCCGGAATCCTGGCAGGACGGTTTATTCGTCATGCTGAGCGAGGATATTGAAAAAGAAACCCGCTTCATCATCAGCAGGAATACCCTCAAAC
This sequence comes from Catalimonadaceae bacterium, assembly GCA_044375665.1. GTDB lineage: Bacteria > Bacteroidota > Bacteroidia > Cytophagales > Flexibacteraceae > CAMDMI01. The sequence goes on along the minus strand of JBIPNA010000456.1, from coordinate 1,559 downwards.
GGCTATATGGGAAAATTAAAACCAGCGAGCATTACAATCCTCAGATTGAAACCCGTAACGCTCTGGCCCGATATGCAGGTTTTCCGGATTGGAATAAATACCGGATGCAGATCCTTTCACAAAAGGCGGAAAAGGCTGGCGTTCCGGTAGAAACATATCAGAAGGAGATTAAAAAAGAAGAAGAAAAGGCACAGCCAAAGCGAAAAGTTTCAAGAAAGAAGGTTTGGTTGGGCATTGCAGTCCTTTCTGTTCTGGGACTCCTTTTTGGCATTTACAGGTATGGTTTCCGTTCTGAGCCAGATTATTCCGGGATAAAGATTCAGATTCAGAATCCTGTAGATACAGCACCTTTCGCAATTGTGGTCCGGTACGAGATACCCGAAGAAATTAAGGACTCCCTTTTTCTTAGGTTTGGTGGCACTTCTTTTTACCTGCCACGGGATAAAAAATCTTTTGTGCACTCCCTTTCCCGCCCCAACTATTCCTTTATTTATCTCAAAACCAGCAATAAAACTATCCGGGCCATTCCTGTAAAAGCATATTCAAGGAATCTGGAATGCTATTATGAAAGTGGAAAAGTGGTTTTGCAGGTTCCCCAAAAAGAATTTCTTGGCGGAGGTACAGCAGGATTAAAGAAAACCTTTTTTCAGGGAAATCGCCTTGATTCTCTGGATTTTAACTCAACTTTTTACAAAGTGAAGGATTATCCTGTAGACGGGGATAATTTTAGTTTTCATAGCCGGTACAGGGTAGATAATTCCCCGAAAATCTGTCATTTTTTTCAGGTTATGCTGTATGCAGATAGTGGCCACCACGAATTAAGAATTCACAATAAAGGTTGTGCCCAACACAATTTTGTTGCACCGGCTGAACTGTATTTTGGTGGGAAATACGATGATCTGACTCAACTCAGCACCTCAAAGCCGGGTGTTTGGCATGAAATGGAAATCAGGGTGCGTAACAAACAGTACTATCTGTTTTTAGACGGAAAGGAATGTTTTAAGGCCAGGTACAAAAAAACCATGGGCATGTTGAACGTTGTGCGAATGCAATTTGACGGATTTGGTCAGATCGACTACTTTAGGTTAAAAGACCCTGCAGGTAGAATTGTTGAACAGGAAGAGTTTTAAATAGTCTTCCAGATTTTACCTGACCCATCGGGCCCACCAAATCAATACGCCCTGAAACAGAAGTCGCAGCCAGGCAAAAATCGGAGAGATCTGGATGTCTTCCGAGATATATCCCTTGTCTGCCACATGCTGAATGTGGATCGGAATCATGGCCAGAAGCAACAATAGGAGCAGGGTGGAAGAAAGTGTCCTGAGATCTGGCCAAAGTAATCCGGTACCACCCAGGATTTCCAGAAGCCCGCTTAAGCCGACCAGAAACCGAGGTGCCGGGAACCAGTCCGGAAGGATTTCCAGATAAAAATCAGGATTAATAAAATGAAAAAGACCCCCGGCAATAAAGACGAGAGCCAATATCCAGCGGAAGGTCGTTTTCATAACATATAAATTTATTCTGCCTGTGCGTCGGTGTAGCCTCTTTTGCCGTCGAAG
>JBIPNA010000455.1:0-2672 GCA_044375665.1 Catalimonadaceae bacterium | reverse complement strand
GACCATAGACAATGCCAAAGCCGGAGACACTCCCAAAGTATAAAAAAGAAGTCCTGACAAAGCCATTCCCGGAGGATAATGACATTCGGGGACGGATCCTCCTGAAGTAAAAAATTGATGCAAAGCGCTCAGATTGTGGGCATAAGCATAGGCATCTTGCCCATAAAGACCATCAAATCCAATCCATCTCAAGGAAACAAAAAGCACCAGGAGGAGGAGGAAATACACCCAAAACCAGGCATTTATTGACTTCCTGGCAAGTGGTCCATTTCTCAACAAATCAGGCAGAATTGCAAGTGGGGCGTAAGGCATTTTTCAGTTCAGAAAATGGTATGTGCATTTGCCCCACCAATCCCAAATTTTTTAGCCTTCAACGGGCTTCAAAACACCCAGTTCCTTTCCGACTTTGATAAAAGCAGCAATACAGCGGTCCAGATGATGCCGTTCGTGGGCAGCAGAAATCTGGACACGGATCCGGGCTTTGCCATGGGGTACGACAGGATAGTAAAATCCAATCACATAAATACCTTCATCCAGGAGCTTTGATGCAAAATTCTGGGCAAGAACAGCATCATACAGCATTACCGGACAGATGGCATGGGTCCCAGGTTTGATGTCGAAACCTGCTTTTTCCATTTCCTGCCGGAAATAAAGTGTATTTTCTTCCAGCTTATCCCTAAGGGCTGTGGTCTCGGTAAGCATATCCATTACCGCGATGCTGGCTCCCACAATAGATGGAGCAAGTGCGTTGCTGAACAAATATGGCCGGGATCTCTGCCGAAGCAATTCCACAACTTCCTTTCTGGCAGCTGTAAATCCACCGGAAGCTCCACCGAGGGCTTTCCCCAATGTACCTGTAATGATATCTACCCGGTCCATGACCCCTTTTAACTCATGCACTCCCCTGCCGTTTTTTCCCATAAAACCAGTTGAATGACATTCATCAATGCCAACCATAGCCTGATATGCGTCGGCCAGATTACAGATGATATCCAGTTGGGCGATGGTCCCATCCATAGAAAACACTCCATCGGTAAAAATCAGAATGTGGCGGGCGCCGGCAGCACGTGCAGCTTTCAACTGCTCCTCAAGATCAGCCATATCGTTGTGTTTGTAACGATATCGCATGGCCTTGCAAAGCCGGACACCATCGATAATGGAGGCATGGTTCAGTTCGTCTGAAACAATGGCATCTTCCGGACCAAGCAAAGGCTCGAACAGACCTCCGTTGGCATCAAAAGCTGCACAGTACAAGATACAATCTTCAGTCCCCAAAAAGGCAGAAATCTTGGCCTCCAGTTCTTTGTGTATATCCTGAGTGCCACAGATAAACCGTACCGAACTCATCCCAAATCCATGTGTATCGATGGCGGATTTGGCGGCTTCCGTTACCCGGGGATGTGAACTAAGGCCCAGGTAGTTGTTGGCGCAAAAATTGAGCACATCTCCACCTGGAATGGCCTTGATTTCCACTGCCTGAGGTGTGGTGATTATTCGCTCCTTTTTAAACAGGCCTTGTTGCTGAATGTCGGAAAGCGTTTTTTGTAAATTGTTTTGTAAGGTGTACATAAAGGAATAAATTCAGCCATTTTAGGTGGCGGGCTGCAAGTATAAGTTGAATTTAACCGGGTTCAAAAGGGCAAAAGGATATGGAATAACTTCATTCTGGGTAATATTGGACCACTATGGCAAAACAGGTCTGAAGCCAGTGAATACTTTTGCTCCGGAAACCAAAACGCCATTCCGGAATTAAAACCGGAAACGAATACACCTCAGCCATGAAACAGATTTTTATCTGGTCTTTCATTTCTTTTTTTACCGGGCCACTTTCTTTGAAAGCTCAATGGCAGGTTCTTGTAAATGATTCCTTCCAAACCACCTCCAGCTTCAGGGATCTTTCCAGATATACAATCTGGGGCACAAACAGCCAGCCGACTTCTGCATTTTCTTCAGAACAAAAGTCAGACCGGGTCGGCTTTTCCCTGAAGTCCATATTTCCCTCCGATTCCGCCTTGAAATATGGTGGCGGCTACACGGCAACCAATTCGCTCAAAACCTGTACAGCAATCGATTACCCATTGTTTTTAGGCCCCAGAGACAACGATACCCTGGATATAGAATTTGATGCCTTCTGGGACACCTTGTCCGGAATTGGAGAAATTGGACGAATGGTGCTGGTTTTGATTTCAGATTATCCAACAGGTGAAATTCCAATGGGCCTTGTTGATTCCGTCTCTTTGCCTGCCCCTTTTGGGAGACCTGCATATAATGTCAGGATTTTAAACAGAAGTCCCTCGGCAGGCACGGGTGGAAATACAGCTCCCGGATATCTTTTTTATGGTGGAGGGATGGACCCCCTTGGCGAATTTGAAAAAACATCCCAATGGTGGCTCCCTGGGTTCATAGCCCAGCCTGGAGGAACCTCTCCTCAAACCGGACCGGCATACCCGAGAGGTGGTACTACCCGAATCAGCAATCTGATGGCCGACCAGACACATTGGATACATTTTCGGTTCCGGTTGCTTCCGGAATCCATCAGGATCTCCACCAGGAAAACCGCCGAAATTTCTGCACCTGAAACCCTCGCAACCGAAATGGCGATTCCCAAAACCAGTCCTGGCATTCCCTATGCCATTGCTCAACTAAACCAGTTTTACAATCTGCAGATCAGT
>JBIPNA010000454.1:0-2687 GCA_044375665.1 Catalimonadaceae bacterium | reverse complement strand
CTGCAGGTCTTTTCATATCTGTTACCCAATGCAGGATTCGGAAAATAAATTTTCAGGGAACCAATACCAGAATAAGGATAAAGTCGGCAAGTACCTTAATGGTAAAAGATTCTGCATTGTTGGATGGGCGATTTCAATTTGAACTGTTGCCTGCACAGAATTTAACACCAGGAGATAGCTTTCAGGTTTTTTTGTGGAAAAATCCTCAGGGTAGGTTTGCATCAGTTGAATTGCCGGGAACCATTATTTCCTGGGATACCACCAGTTTGTATTCCAGGGGAATTATCCGTTATCTCGGCACAACCCAAAACAAATCTGTCCTGCAGGAATTGGAACTTTCCATTGCTTCAAACCCGGCCAGGGAGGTCCTTCAACTTGCCCGTAAGGAATCTTCAGGCGAACTGACACTCGAAATCCGGGATCTGTTGGGGAAATCCATTCATAGAACAACCTGGCCTGATCGGGAACCAATGCTTCGGTTGCAGATTTCAAAATTTCCCCGGGGAAGTTACCTGGTCACCGTTTTCCGGGATAAAGTCCCTGTAGCCTTAAGAAAAGTGGTTTTTATTCGATAAAGATCAATTTTTCCCGGCTATAGAAGATAGGGAAATCCCTGTATTTACCCCTTATTTGCAACCGATACTGACACACAAAAGCATGCACATTCGTTCGATTTCCATGGCTGGAATTACGCTCATTTTGTCCCTGAGCTTCTTCCTTTTGTGGACAGCACCTGTTCAGGGCGCAAATCCTGGCCCTGCTGACCTTACTGCCGTCCACAAAAACCTGAAAAAACGCCGTGGTGGCCGCGGAGGATTTGAAGTATTTCAGAAAAACTTTGAAATTTTTCTTGGTGGCGGCATAAATATTGCCTCAGGCGGATATTTCGGAGCCATGTCGTCCTTTTATGCTTCCAACAACAAAGGCTTTAAATTCACTACCGCCTCCTCCAAAAACCTGCTGACCGGAGTCTTTGGAGCCCAATACCGGCATGTTTTCGATCCAAAAAGTGAGGGCTTTGCCAGCTACCTTTCTTTTGGTGCAGGGCTTATGTATCAGCGGAGAGGTTTCAGTACAGAGTTGACCATGATCAACCAGAATATTTCTATTTATGAAGACAAAACCCTGATTACAGAAAAGTTCCGGTCCGGTTATCTGAGTGTTCCCCTAACCATACGCGTAGGGAAAAAAGTCTACGCTGAAGGTGGTGTCATGCTGGATATGCCAATTTTTGGCAAAATGGTTCGCGAACTGGAACGGGGAATCTGGGGTGATTCCACAGATATTGTTTATTACACCACATTCGACAAAAAGGATTTCAAGACAGGAGGTGTTTTGCAAAAAGTATCCCTGGGTTATTGCTTCGGAGCCGGATTATGTGTGAACGAGTTTTTTGGAATCCGACTCTGGGGTACTATGGCCAACAGGTACTTTGCCAAAGGTCCGGATGTAAAATCCATGCAATTCACTTTTCAAATGATTGGAACATTCAACTGATATGCCTCCCATGAAACACCTTATCAATATTCTATGGATCGGGACATGTCTTTTTCTTTCCCTCTCCTGTTCCAAAAATGCCGTTGACTTAAAAGATTCTGAATTTGGCTTTGATCCCATTGCTGAACCAAGTGCGACCTTGCGCAACCTGCATGTTAATGCTATTTTCTTTGAAGAGGAACCTCCGGTTTCAGATACAGCCAATGGCCGAAACTGGTTTATCATCCCCCCTACTGACAGTATAGACACCTATGAAGGGACTACGATGGACCTTCGCTTTAACATCAAAAACATTCCTATCGGATATAGTGTGCGACATTTTCTATTGAAACTCCCTGGAAGTCTGGGATATTGGGAAGTCAGGACACTCGGATCGGGCGCTCCCCAAGGCTTTAACCTCCTGGTGCCCAAAACTGTACGTCCTGGCATGTTGAAATTGCAAATCTCAGCCAAAGTGGCCCGGGTTGTAGGAGGTGCAGTCCTTGATTCTTTTTACACCCAAAGTGTAGAAAAGGTAGTCAATGTCCTTTCCCCACAGAATTGTGGGTTTTCCTTAACCGGCAGAAACCGGAAAGACATCATTTATCGGAAAATCAACCTTCCAGACAGGGATGGGAAGCTGAAAATCAGATTTTTCACGATCGATTCCGCCTCCGGAAACAAGACAGGCGATCGGTTTGATGTCCGCTACAATGCCCGCTATATTCTTAGCAGTGCCCCGGCCAAGGTAGACCCCAATTTCATCCCGGGCTGCGGCGGACTCAATACAGGCGCTCAAAAACTTCAGGGATGGAAAGAATATACCGTTGACTTCAAATCAGCCGAAGGCCGAACCATGGAACTTTTTGTTCAGGGCAACTGTTCAGATACGACAAAAGGGACAAGCTGGCGACTGGAGTTCGGGTGCCCTGAATAACAGACAATTTCAATGAAACACCTTCAGTACCCCATCGGGCGGTTTCATGCTCCGGAATCATATTCGGATTCTCTGCTTCATGGGTGGATAACAGATCTGGAAAATTTTCCATTAGTTCTTCAGAAAGCTTTGGCCACTTTGCGTCCCCGCCAGCTTGACCTCCCTTACCGGCCCGGCGGCTGGACCAGAAGGCAGGTTGTTCACCACCTTTGCGATAGCCATATGAATGGCTTCCTTCGCCACAAACACACATTGGCTTCCGAAGATCCTGTCA
>JBIPNA010000453.1:0-2691 GCA_044375665.1 Catalimonadaceae bacterium | reverse complement strand
AAGTTGATTGATCCGGTAAAGCAACTCGCTGATAATTACTTTGTTGTCAGGGTTGATGACATCATGGATGCCAGTCTTCTTGAAACTTTTCTGAAAGAGGAGCTCAAAAGAGCGCATGTTTTTGTCCCTTTTGAATATGGTATTTACGACTGCAGCACAGATCAGATGGTTTATGGAAACTTTATCACCCAGAGTCCCGGAGTAGAAAGTCCACCCAGAACCGACCTGCCAAAATGGGAAAATCAAACCTATTATTTTGGGGTCAGGTTCCCTTCACTTGATTCCACGCTGATTGGCCAGATGGGCATCTGGTTGTTTTCCTCTGGCGTCCTCGTTTTTGTGATTTTATTCATGATCATCGCCATGTTCATGATTCTCAAGCAAAAGCGGCTTTCCGAAATCCAAAAGGATTTCATCAACAACATGACCCATGAATTTAAAACTCCGCTGTCTTCCATTCTTGCCTCGGTTGAAACCATCCGCTTTGCTTTGGTGCAGGAGGATCACCTGAGCGATCGGGTTTCCAGATACCTCGGCATCATCCATACCGAGGGTAAGCGTCTTCAAAATCAGGTGGAGGCGGTTTTGAAAATGGCTAATTTTGAAACCACACGTCTCAATAAAAGGGAGATTATTCTTGAAGATTTGTTGAAGCATAATATTGATGCAGTTGAAGCCCAGGTTCAGGCTCTTGGTGGGGAAATTCGGTTTACTGCTCCGGGTAATTCCCTTTTGGATGCCGATGCACTTCATCTTTCCAATGTTTTTTCAAATCTGATTGACAATGCCATTAAATACAATGCGTCAAAACCTCAGATTGAAATCAGGGTTCAGCGCCAGCCCCGCGGGCGGGTTCAGGTTACTGTTTCTGACAACGGTATTGGTATCGCCAGGGAACAGTTGGCACGAATATTTGATAAGTTTTATCGGGTCCCAACAGGGAATGTACACAATGTAAAAGGATTTGGACTGGGGCTCCATTACGTGAAATCCGTTGTGAAAGCCCACGGGGGTCGGGTTTTTGCCCAGAGCGTTCCTGGTCAGGGCACTTCCATTACGCTGGAATTTCGATTAAAGCCGCCTGGTGTAATTAAAAAATAACAATGATGAGCAAACCAGTTTTACTTCTTGCCGAAGACGATGAAAACCTTCGCTTTGTAATTCAGGATAACCTGGAACTCCGTGGTTTTCATGTAATTGCGGCGTGCGATGGACAAGAAGCTTTGGAGAAATTTGGCCAGCAAAAGGTCGATTTATGTGTTTTTGATGTCATGATGCCACGGCTCGATGGCTTTGAGCTGGCCAAGCGTATCCGCGATACCGATGGCCATGTGCCCATTTTGTTTCTTACTGCCAAGGGTTTAAAGGAAGACCGCCTGCAGGGTTTTCGGATGGGTGGGGACGACTACCTTACCAAACCGTTCAGCATCGAAGAGCTGGTCTTCAGGATAGAAGTTTTTTTGAAGCGACCGGTTATCCAATCGCATGGAAGCCCCGGCAAAGAGAAAACGTATAAAACCGGGAAGTTGGAATTTGTACCTTCTCAATTAAAGATCAAAACAGAGGCAGAAACGATTTCGCTTACCTATAAGGAGGCCGAGCTGCTGGAGACTTTTTTTCAGAATCAGGGAAAGGTCCTCAAACGGGAAGAAATCCTGATGAAAATCTGGGGAACCGACGACTATTATAAAGGAAGGAGTCTGGATGTTTTTATCTCCAAAATCCGGAAGTTTCTTCAGGCTGATGCCCAGCTTGAAATTCAGACCGTCCATGGCATAGGTTTCAAGTTCGTGCAGCACGATGCATAAAGGCAGATTTTTGGCCGGATAAGCGTGCTCGTCGTATTTTTCCGAGATTGTTCAAAATTTTTCTTAGTTGGTTATCAGTGGGTTGGGGGATATTTTCGGGATTTGTAAAAAAACTTCTTGTTGGGGAAAAAAATAGTGCGACATTTGCACTCCCATTTGGGACGGAGGAGTTGGCAAGAGGGGTAAAACGGGGTTTAAAACAAGGCAAAGCGAGCGAGTTTTGTCCAGGTGATCGGAGAGCTAAAGGGCTTGAGATTGCAGCGTTCTTTGAATAAGTTTAGAAGGCATATAGCGGAACCCTAAGACCATGAGAATGGTTAAAGGAACAGATAAATCTGAGAGATAACTGAGCGAACAAACTGTTGGTAGTGATACCGACAAAAACAATACAATGGAGAGTTTGATCCTGGCTCAGGATGAACGCTAGCGGCGGGCCTAATACATGCAAGTCGAGCGGGCAGCAATGTCAGCGGCAGACGGGTGCGTAACGCGTATGCAACCTACCCCAGATCGGGGAACAACATTTCGAAAGAAGTGCTAATACCGCGTAAGATGGTAGAGGAGCATTCCTCAGCCATTAAACTTCCGGGGATCTGGGATGGGCATGCGTCTGATTAGCTAGTTGGCGGTGTAATGGACCACCAAGGCGACGATCAGTAGGGGAACTGAGAGGTTGATCCCCCACACTGGCACTGAGATACGGGCCAGACTCCTACGGGAGGCAGCAGTAGGGAATATTGGGCAATGGAGGGAACTCTGACCCAGCCACGCCGCGTGCAGGAGGAAGGCCCTCTGGGTTGTAAACTGCTTTAGCAGGGGAAGAAAAAGGCCATGCGTGGCAAATTGACGGTACCCTGAGAATAAGCACCGGCTAACTACGTGC
>JBIPNA010000103.1:0-10418 GCA_044375665.1 Catalimonadaceae bacterium | reverse complement strand
AAAGTCTTTGCCCCCAGTTCTGAATTGGTAAAAGCTTATGCCAACGGTCTGAATTACCGCTTAAACTTTACATTTCCATCGGAATGGCGGTCCCAAAAGGGTTTGCGAAAAGGACTTGCCAGCTTTTCCCTTCTCACCTCCATTACTGCTGATCAGAAACAATTGTCAGGGTCCTTCAGGGAAAAGTATCTGCCATTTTCCAAGGTTGGCCAGGATGCGCTTATTTCTGCCAACCGGGTTTTCCGGAATACTGTCTTTTGGAACAGAACCAGGTCGGATTTCGGAGGTGAATACAGCTACCTGGAATCCAACCAAAAATCTTTTCTTAGCAATGGATTTGCACTTCGAAGTACATGGGAGCACAAATTCCTGTTTCGGAAAACCCTGGGCTCATATTTTAGTGTGGCTCCTGTTTTTTCATTTGGAGCCAGAGATTTGAACTCTAATGCACTTTCAGCTCAGAACTATGCATTGCGGCTTTGGGAAGTCAATCCGGAACTGGCTTTTCAACCTGGATCTACTCAGCGGCTTACCTTCCGATGGGTCTGGGCCGAAAAGCAAAATCAAATGGGCGAGGAAAAATCCAGGTTAAGTAAGCTGGCTTTGGACTATCGCTGGAACGCATTGAACAACAGAAGTTTAAATGGAAGTTTTCAGGCGGTTTGGATCCGGCACAATGGCCCTGAAACAACACCGGCTGCCTATGAATTACTTGAAGGATTGCTCCCTGGGCAAAACTTTACCTGGAACCTGAACTGGCAACAGAAACTAAGCCAGGGACTCCAATTGGTCATGGTTTATGAAGGACGCCAATCCCCGGGAATCCGGACAATACATATTGGAAGGATGCAGGCAAATCTTTTGTTTTAGTCGCGGATTAACTCATAATCAGCCGTTAACCAAAAATAATTCCTGCCAGCGTTGCACTTAGATATGATGCCAGGGTCCCGCAAAGCAATGCCTTGAATCCAAGTTTGGCCAGGTCGGCTCTTCTGCTTGGTTCAAGGGCGCCAATTCCACCAATCTGCATACCAACCGAAGAAAAATTGGCAAATCCACAAATGGCAAAGCTGACAATCAGCATCCCTTTTTCAGTTATTATCGGAAGTGCATCTTTCGCTACTTTAGGGTCAGCAGTCAGGTGAGAAAACGCTACGAATTCATTAACCACAAGTTTTTGTCCCAAAAGGGTAGAGGCATTGTTCAGATCTGCTGCTGGAATACCCATTGTCCAGGCTATCGGGTAAAACAACTTAGCAAAGATCCAATCCAAAGTAAGTGGTGCTTCCATTGGAAACAGGGAGCCTATTTTACCCAGACCAAAGTTGATGAAAGCAATCAGACCGATAAACCCAATCAACATTGCAATTACATTCATCGATATTTTCATCCCATCGGCTGCTCCATGGCTAACGGCATCAATAATATTGCTGTAAGGAGATTTTACTTCCAGGCTCACTTTCCCCAGAGTCTCACTTTTTTCAGTTTCCGGAAATACAATTTTAGAAATTACCAGGGCGCCCGGGGCGGCCATCATACTTGCCGCCAATAAATATTCTGCCTTCGCCCCAAAACTGACGTAAACAACCAGAATTCCTCCCGCAATACATGCAAGGCTTCCGCTCATACTCGCCAAAAGCTCACTTTTGGTCATTCCTTTTAAATAAGGTCTGATCATTACCTGGGCCTCTACCTGGCCTACAAAAGCTGAAGCAACATTGCTTAACGCTTCTGCACCACTAACCCGCATTACGGCATTCATTGCCCTGGCAATAATGCTGACTATGAATTGCATGATGCCAATGTGGTATAAAATGGCCACGAGGACACAAACCAAAATTATCGTTGCGAGTACACTGAATCCAAATACAAATGCACCAGGTGTGGAATAGGATTGACTTCCTCCTGAAAAGTCGTTGACCATCAGACCGCCATAAACAAAGGAAGCTCCTTGCTTTGCAAACTCCTCAATATGTGTCATTTGATGTCCTAACCACTGGAAAACCTTTTTAACTGGTTCAACTCTGAGAATAAGAACTGCAAGTAGTATTTGAAGGGCTATCCCTGTCGCGACCAGGCGAAAGTTTATTTTAGAGCGGTTGTTTGAAAAAAGAAATGCAATTCCAAGAATCGTCGCTACGCCAAGCAGGCCGTGAAATTTTTCCAATGGTTTATCCAATCAGGTGAGGGCACGAAGAAAGGATTTGAACAGGCAATTTCCTAATACACACTCTCTCGTCTCCAGGAGGAATTACCTTTCCTGAAAATCCTTTTTTTCTGTAGGACAAAAATCCCTGCATCCTTAATGATTGTTAATTCCTTTTAATGAATAGACGATCGGATGCTTGGCTCGCAAAACACATGTATACTTGCACGGTCGGAAGAAAAAATGGATTATCAACCGGCACAACCATAAGATCAATGAATATGAAAACAAGTACCCTTCGTATTGTGCTTAGTCTGGCACTCATGCTGGCATTTCAGGAATTTTCCCTGGCACAGACAATCAAACCAGGAAAGAAAAAGGCAAAAGCTCCTGCACGAAAAGCCATGGCATCTTCTGTTCGCCAGGAGGAGTTTGTTGAAAAAACAGATCATGGCCAGGTTAACTGGACCGATCAATATGTTGAGGCTGAAGGTTCTTCTTTAATCGACAGCGCTCGGTTTAAGCTAAAAAACCAGGCCAGGTTAATGGCACAAAGAGGCGCAATTGTAGACGCTCAAAGAAATCTCCTGGAAATTGTAAATGGAGTCTTGGTTGAAGGACAAACTACTGTCAAGGACCTTGTTGTTCAGAGTGACGAGGTCAAGACCAATGTTAGAGGTGTATTAAAAGGAGCTGTTCAGGTGGGGAAAGCAAGGTTTGAAGATGGGGTGGTTTACGTAAGACTTCGGATTCCCCTTTATGCAGACGGTTTGGCAGAAGCTGTCGATACCACGCCGCCGGTACCAGTTCCTCCCGGGCCTGAAACTTTGCCTGGATCAGATTCAATTCCTTCACAAATTATGATGTCGGTAAATGGAAACTACCGGCCAAGATTGTTCCCGAAATTAACAGACGATCAAAACAACCTGATTTGGAACATGGCAGATAGTTTTGATCCTACGAAAGGAAAAGCACCTCAACTCGTGAGACAAGGCCAGAATTCTCTGGAAAAAATCAAGGGTAAAAAAGGGGTGGAGCTCCTCGAAGCCAGCACTGATGAACTTGGCAATCTTGTCCTTAAAGGAAAATCAAAGGAGCGCCTGGAAAAATGGAAAAAAGCCGGCCTTCTTGTTTGGGGTATTGTAAAGAAACTTGTCCTTCCCATCTAAATCTTGAAACTATGAAAATCATTATATCAAGCCTTTTCTTAGTTTTTCTGCTGAATATTCAGTCGCTTTCCGCCCAATCCGTGACAGTTACAGCAAAAGGTCAGGGGAATAACCGGGTCGATGCTTTAAACGATGCCAGAAGGAATGCCATCGGTTCAGGAGTTGGGACAAGGGTTTCTTCAGAAACCCAGGTTCAGGACATGGTTGCCATACGGGATGCCATTTCAACCCAGACCCAGGGTGTGGTTACGAATGAACGCATTATTTCTGAAGGCCAGGTCGATGGAGTTTATCAGGTGGAACTTGAGGCTACTGTTAATAAGGATACATACGAAGCCAATGTCAGGACTTTGTCCCAAATGGTCGGTGGGATTCGGTTTCTTACCATTGTAAACCCTGATTTGAGTCAGGGGGGAGAACTTCCTGATTTATATCGGTTTGCTGTCGACAGGGTAAATGAATACTTATTGTCTAAAAAGTATCGTGTATTGGAATCCAAGCGCTATTTTCAGATTCTTAAGGCAACCAAGTCCATTTTGGACAAAGATGACAGCGATTTAAGTTATGAACAGAAAATGGGTATGCTGGCAGATGCTCAAATGTTGTTCGAGGTTGACAAAATCAACATTGATACCCGCCCTGGTTCAGGTGGTATGCCTGCCCAGACCAAAGTGTTCTTTGATTTAAAGGTATTCGATAATTGTACGGGTGAGTTACTGGGAACCTCTCCTTTGGAATCTGGCTTTGTAATGCTTCCGGATCCTGCTGCCGCCCAAAGAGAAGCAGTTCGCAATGCTGTAGAAAAAGGGATGCCCCGGGTGCTTTTTCTTTTTGGGGAAAGTATGGGTTCCTGGGTAAATGATGGGGCGCCTTATCGCGTCAGAATCTATAATATGGCAAACCCTCCACTAACCTCAAGAGATTTGAGGGCCTTTAAGAATAAACTAACCAGCAACCCTGATTTTGGCGGAACGTTTGAGCCAAACCTGAACAATGGCTATTTTCTTTACAATCTTGCTTTCAAAAAGAGGGCAGACCAAATGTCGGATTTGCTGATGGACTATGCTGATGAAACCGAAGCACTTAAGCCACTGAAAATGGATGTTTCATTTCAATTTGGACGCTTTATAGCCTTTACTCCTTCAGCTCAGCAAGGGGCTGCTCAACCTTTGCAGGATTTAAATCAGGTAAAAGAGGAAATCCAGAAACAACAAAGTTCCGGAGGAGATGCCCCTCTAAATCTGGATGGTCTGATGAACAGGTTATCTTCCAAGAATCCGACGCCCGCCCCTTCTTCTATGGCATCCCCCAAACCAGCGATTAAAAAATCCCCGGTTAAAAAGACAAAAACTACCAAAACAAAAAAGAAGTAAACATGACCTTGCGTATCATTTTTTTTCTAAGCCTGGCATTGACTATCGGATCATGCAGTAAAAACTATTTTCAGCAGACCTATGTATCGCCATCATTCAACAAGGCCAACCGATACAAAATCATCCTTGTTAAGCCAACTTTGGTTTCTTCCAAGCCAGTTGCTAATGATGAAGTTTTGAATAGGTGCGCTTTTCACTTGCGGGCCGAAGTTTCTAAATTAAATTTTGATGTGCTTGGCAATGAGAGGTTTGAAGAGGCTTGCCGTGCCAGGAGCTTTGGCGGTAATGCAGCCGCATCAGAATCTGTTGCCCTTGAAGCAGCGAAAAGCCTTGGAGTCAATGCCATTGCTTACACCGAAATTACTACCGAATCCATTCAAGGGGGATTGCCATTGATGGCAACTATCCGTATTCTCAATACGTCCGATGGGTCACAGTTGTACACCGGAAAAGCAAGGGCAGATAACCCGGCATCGCTTGAAGCCGGGCTGGAATTCGCTCTTGAAAAGGCCCTTGAAGGGTTGAAGTAATTTTCTTTGATGCATTTCCTGTCAAAAGCATTTATTTTTTTCTTCGGCTTTTCACAAAACAAATTGGGTCTGATTCAAAATGGAGTTTATGAAGATCTATTTTCTCATTCATTGAAATTCCTTTCCAATCCCCATTTTTTACCCAAAGATATTCTTGCGGCATTCGGCTTTTTGTTTGAAAAATTCCTATGAGATTCGTTCTATCATTTTGCATTCTCCTGAGTTCATTCCAGGTTTTTGCACAGGCTGACTCTTCAGACCTTCCTCCAACCCAGGCATTAGAGGTACTAAAGTATTACATAGGCAGATCTTTTGTTAAGGAATTAAAAAAATCTAAAATACCGCCGAATTGTAAAATTTATGCTTTGCCCTTCCGCTGTGAACGTGATGGCATTGACACATTTGCAACTCCTTTGGGAATGAAGATTTCGGCTGAATTGTCCTTTGCATTTAACAGGCGAATTCAGAAGGAGAAAAAATTACGAAACCAGAATACTACAGTAATTAGTCCGGACAATACCAACAAACAGCTTTTTGAGCTTATGGCCCAGAATCTCACTCCTCCTTCAACCATGTCGGAAGAATCTGAGTTTTGGAAGAACGTAAGCAACAGCCAGCGCCCTGATTACTATCTGGTTGGAAAGTATGAAATTCAGGGTGATTTTTCTTCAGTCCGCGTAAGTAAAGTGGAGCTCATTAAGGATAAGCTGAACCCTAAGCTTGAGGCTTTTGCGGATAAAATTACACTCCGTGACCTCAGTTTTACATTTGAGTCGGAAGAAGACA
Source organism: Catalimonadaceae bacterium (assembly GCA_044375665.1). Classification (GTDB taxonomy): domain Bacteria; phylum Bacteroidota; class Bacteroidia; order Cytophagales; family Flexibacteraceae; genus CAMDMI01. The sequence continues at coordinate 4,414 of JBIPNA010000103.1, read as the reverse complement.
AAGCTTATTTCAGGAAACTCGATACCCGTGTTGGTGAAATTGAGCAGGCCTATGCCCGCCTTGTTCGGCTTAGTTCAAAGGGCCAGTTTGCACAGGCAGATATAATTGAAGAAAAAACCGACTTGCCTATTCCCCTGAATGATCCATTACATCTGGGAAAAGGATATCAGCTAAAGGTAGACCTGAAGCAGGAGGGCTATCTCTATGCCTTTTATTATGAAAGCGCCGACCTAACCGGAAATAAAATGTATATGATTTACCCTGTGGAGAACGGCCAGAAAAATTTCCACAAAAAAGGGACATTGATTTTGCCGGATGAAGAAAGTGTTTTTTCTCCATCTGAACCTCCTGCAAATCAGGTATTTATTAAGCTGATTGCTTCTAAAAGCAAGCTCCCGCTACAGATTTCAACCAGCCCTGAAGGGTATAAATTCCTTAAAGCGGAGGATTGCCTCCGCTTTGTTTCAGCCATGGAAAAGCTGCCTTCTGCTGGAATTGACAGCAATAACTTTATTCGGTCTGTAGAATAGCCTTTACCCAACAGAGAAAATTTAGGTCAAAAAAGGAAACATTTTTGGGCTTGAATTGATTATGTCTCGATAAGAAAATTAATTATGTCATTAACGGTAGGAAATAAAGCCCCGGCATTCGAAGGTCGGGACCAGGATGGGAACATCATCAGGCTCGCAGATTATAGTGGGAAAAAACTGGTTCTGTATTTTTATCCCAAAGACGACACGAGCGGTTGCACGGCCCAGGCTTGTAACCTAAGAGACAGTCTTCCGGCTCTTAAATCAGCCGGATATGAAATTGTGGGGGTGAGTGTGGATAATGAAAAATCGCATTTGAAGTTTATCTCAAAATACAATCTGAACTTCCCCTTGATTGCGGACACTGAACACCAACTCGTTCAGGCTTTTGAAGTTTGGAAGGAAAAGTCAATGTATGGGAAAAAATATATGGGTACCGTGCGTACTACTTTTCTGATTGATGAATCTGGTACCATTACAAGAGTAATTGATCAGGTGAAAACCGGGGAACATGCAGCCCAGATTTTGAACCCCTGAAATTCCCCCATTTTGAAAAGCTGATTTTTAAAATGCCGGCGACCAAGCCGGTATTTTTTTTTCAGTACAATATTCTGTTTTAATGATAATAAACCAATAGAATTAGTTTTCAGCCGCTAATTCTTTTTTTTTGCCGCCAATCCAACCATCCACATTAAACTTTTGTCTATTGGATATGCGCTGCCTGATTGTTGATGACGTCCACCCGGTTTTAATCCAGACACTTCGTTTGGAAGGGATTGACGTGGACTATCAGCCGGAATACGATCACCTCAAAGAATACATGGAATATGAGGTTTCTATTTTGGTTTTGCGCAGTAAGTTTTTTGTTGATTCGGAATTTCTCACCCGATTTCCGAAACTCCGCATCATTGCCAGAGCGGGTGCAGGCCTGGACAACATTGATGTGGAAGCAGCCGCTCAGGCTGGAATTGAGGTTTTGCATGCTGCTGAAGGCAATGCCGATGCAGTTGCAGAACATACCATCGGATTGATGTTGGCATTACTCAATCGTTTTATCCCGGCAGACCAGTCGGTGCGTTCCGGAAATTGGAAGAGAGAAGCGTACCGTGGAAAGGAGTTGAATCAACAAACTGTGGGTCTTCTGGGCTTTGGAAACATGGGTCAGGCTGTTGCAAGACGTCTGCTGGCTTTTGGATGTAAAGTGCTGTCTTATGATAAGTATATTGAATCCTGGCCTGAACCAAAAGTTCAAAGAGTTGAATTAAGCGAGCTTTTATCCGAATCAGGAGTACTCAGCCTGCACATCCCACTAACGCCGGAAACCACAGGAATGGTAAATCCGGATTTTCTGGGAAGGTGCAGGAAGGGTGCTTTTTTCCTGAATACTTCAAGGGGAGCCATTGTTTCGATGGAGGCGATGGTACAACACCTGGAGTCTGGTGCTTTTTCTGGTGCAGCATTCGATGTCTTCGAACAAGAGCCTCCTCCAAAAAAGGGGCAAAGAAATTTCGAAACCTACGAACGCTTGTTCGCCAGGAACGATGTGTTACTAACCCCTCATGTAGCGGGTTGGTCTACTGAATCTTACGAAAAAATATCCGCGGTTCTCGGCCGGAAAATTCTGGCGCTTTGTCGACAGGAAATCAGGGATGAGCGGTTGTAAACCGGGTTCTTCAAAGAATTTTATTTGGTGAATGTATCCGTGGGATTAGTTTTGTTTTTTGAAAAAAAAGATTAGAATAAGAATAAACTGTTACGTGTTGGTGATTAATCGATTTTCAAGAGCGCTGCTGCTGCTGCTGCTGCTTACAGGGATGGGCTCCTTTTCCGCACTCGCCCAACAAACCGGAAAAATCATTGGAAAGATTTTTGACGCTGAAACAAAGGAAGGTCTTCCGTTTGTCAATGTTAAAATCACATCCGGTGGCGCTGTCAAAGGAGGCGGTACTTCCGATATGAATGGTTTCTTTTCCAGTTCACCTCTTAATCCGGGTACGTATTCACTTGAGGTATCCAGTGTTGGCTATACAAGGTACGTTTTGAACAACATAAAGCTTGGTGCTGAAGACATCAAGAAAATTGACATACCATTAACTTCCTCTGCAAAAACTACTTCAGAGGTGGAAATTGTGGCCTATAAAGAACCACTTATTGGTGTGAATAATGGAGAACGCCAAAAGTTGAGTTCGGAACAAATCGCCAAAATGCCATCCCGGAGTCCTACTGATATGGTGGCTACTTTTGGAAACGTTTCTTCTTCAGATTACGGCAGAGGCCTAAACGTTCGAGGGAACCGTTCTTCAGATAACGCTGTGTTTATCAATGGTATTCGTCAGTTTGGGGCGTCCTTGCCACCGGCCGAAGCTATTGAAGAAATCTCTCTCATTACAGGGGGAGTTCCTGCTCAATACGGAGATGCATTGGGTGGAATTTTGTCCATAACCACAAAGTCTGCAGCCCGGAGGTTTTCTTTCGGGGCACAAGGTGAAACTTCCTCTCTGTTCGACAAATACAATTATAATTTCGTAGGGTTGAACGGATCCGGACCACTATTGTCTGTAGATACCGGCTCTAATAAAAGAACCATCATTGGTTTCTTTGGAGCCATCCAATATACCTCAAATACTGATGCGGCCCCGTCTGCGCTTCCCATATACAAAGCAAAGGCTTCTACGCTGGATAATTTAAGGCAAAAGCCTCTCCGGAGATTTGCAGATTCCTACACCAATAACGCCAACTACATGACCATGAACGACCTGGAAAAAATCCAGGCACGGGTTGGCATGGGAGACCAGACAATTCAGTCTAATCTGAATTTCGATATCCAGCCCAGAGAAGATATCATGATCACACTTGGAGGAAATTACAATTATATTTCTTCCCGCACTGGTCCAAGAGAAGATAATGGCGAAAACAACCCTAATCCAAACAGCTACCAGAACCTGTTTAATTTCGACTTCAATGGAAAGCGGGTTGAAAACAACTTCAATACTTTTCTCCGATTCCGCCAAACATTTAACACTGGTATAGCAGACACCAGTTCATTACTTCGGAATGTGTATTATCAGGCACAGGTTGATTACACACAACAAATGGTGGAAGGCTATGATCCACGATTCTACAACCGCCTGAACGAATACAACTATGTTGGAAAGTTTGGGATAAAATCAACCAACTTAAGATGGCCTCAACAAGCTCCGCCCAGAATTCTTGTGGAGGCATCGCCAAATGCAGACGGGACCATTAATTTAGATGAGGTTTCTTATTCTTCAACAAATGACAGAGTTGTTGAGTTCCAGGATGAACCTCAGGGCATATCTTACGAACCTGCCAACCTAAATCCTTTCTTGTCGGCCATCAATTCTCAAATATTCGCTGAAAATAATATCGCAAATGATTTTCAGTTCCTTGGCCTTGGAGGTTTGTTTAATGGTGCCACCAGCGGTAGCATCAACGACTTTGGTTATTTTTATCCTGCAACGGGAAAAGCGCAGACCAGTTATTCCAGATCCCTGGATCAGCAGTTTCGGTTTTCCTTTCAAGCAGGTGCTGAAATCAAGAAGCACAATATAAAAATTGGTGCGGAGTTTGAACAACGGATTATTTCAGATTACAACACAGGTGGCTCCTTGTATTCCAGGGCTCGTCAACAATTAAACGGCCACTTGCGTCAAGGCATCCAGGGAGAAGTCATTAGGGAAGAAAAAAGCATTATTGCAGATCAGAACGACCCTAACTTTGGCGATACACTTGTAAAAGTATTTCGCACTCCTTTTGTCAATCCCCTTTTACAGGCAGATGGACGCCCAGAGGGCCAGACTATTTTTGACCGGAATTTCAGGGCCAGAAACGGGTTAGCCATTGATAAAAGTATTTTCCTGGAT
>JBIPNA010000452.1:0-2711 GCA_044375665.1 Catalimonadaceae bacterium | reverse complement strand
TCTTGCCCATCCGGGCGGATTTGCGGCGACTACTGCGTAAGGAGGCAGGTTCTGAGCTTTTCGTTCAATTGACGGAAGATACAGATCCTTTTGTTTTTGATCCTGATTTTGAAGTTTGTTTGGAGGAAGCCCCCGAAGCAAAACGCTTTTTTTCTACCCTGGCCCCTTCACATCAGCGCTATTTCAGCAAATGGATTGCCGATGCAAAAACCAATGCAACCAAAGAAAAACGAATTTTGGATGCTTTAAGGGCCCTTGCCCTTGGATGGGATTTTGGCCTCATGTTACGTAACCGGAAAAGCAAATGAAAACACTTTGGTTTAGGGGAATATTCCCTTTGAATTGACGTTTCTTTCACCCTTTTGGCTTTTCTTTGCCTTCTGTTTTTTCATTTGATTTGATCAACACTCCAGGCCTCCTCCGGTTTACGTTATTTTTTTTATGGGTCTTCCCAATGGCGGGTCTTTCGGTTTGGGGACAAACGGGTGCCACTTTGAAAGGCTCCGTAAGCCATTTATCTGAACCATTACAAGGGGTTTACCTTCATTTCAAAAACATCAATCGCGTTACCCAAACCGATGGTGCAGGGAAATTCAGCATTCGGTTGCCTGCCGAAACAGATATTCAGTTGGAGGTGACCTATCTCCGGATGATCACAAAATCATATTCCATACGACTTAAAAACAATGAGATAAAGTTTTTAAATGTCGAGTTGGAAGAAGAAGTAAGGGAGGAAACAGCTGTAGAAATTACTGCCAGAAAGGACCTTAGGGAGCAGGTCGGTGTGGTCACGCTCGATCCGAAAATTGCCAAACTGATGCCATCTCCGTTTGGAGATTTCAACAAAGTTCTGGCTACCCTACCGGGTGTGGTGAGCAACAATGAATTGTCTTCTTCTTATTCAGTACGAGGAGGAAATTTCTCGGAAAATCTGGTGTATGTCAACGACATTGAGATCTACCGTCCTTTTTTGGTCAGTTCGGGCCAGCAGGAAGGTTTAAGTTTTGTAAATCCGGATCTGGTAAAATCTGTGGAGTTTTCTTCCGGTGGTTTTCAGCCCCGCTATGGCGATAAACTCGCCAGTGTTCTGAACGTAAATTACAAAGCGCCAAGGAAGTTTGGGGGAAGCATTTCTTTGGGTGTACTTACCCAGACAGGACATGTGGAAGGGGCTGATTCTTCTGGCCGGATTTCGTATGTGGTAGGGGTGAGACGCAAAGATGCCCGTTACCTGTTTGGAGCATCTTCTTTGATCAAAGGTTTGGATGTGAAAGGGGAGTATCTTCCTCAATTTGTCGATGCGCAGAGTTTGATAACCATCGATCTTACCCCTGAAAAAAAGCGGGCAAACCGTCCTAATCAGACTACTCTGGGGATTTTGAATGCCTATGCCAGAAACCGTTACCTGGTCAGACCCGCTAGCAGGGAAACACAATTTGGGACCATTACCCGCGTCCTCCGTCTGTACACTGCGTATGAAGGAGAAGAAAGTATGAGTTATGACACCTGGCAGAGCGGACTCAAGTTAAGCCACCGGTGGAACACCACCTGGCGTTCTGATCTGGCCACTTCTTTTGTCTCCACCAGTGAGCGGGAGCGCATAGATATAGAGGGTGGGTACCGACTCTGCGATGTTGAAACCAACCAGTCCAAGTCCAATTTCAATGAGTGCATTGCCCTGAGAGGTGTTGGCACGGAATACCGGTACGCAAGAAACAAATTGGAAGGCCTTATTTTCCAGGCCAACCAGCGCAATTTTTATCAGGCAGACTCCAGCCGCTTTGAAACCGAATTTGGTTGGAACGCCAGTTCGGAAGATCTGGACGACAACCTGTACGAATACCAGTTTGTTGATTCAGCTGATTTTGTCACCGTTAATACCCCTTTGATTTCAGCCAACAGGCTAAAATCCTATCGACTGGGAGGCTATGTCCAGCAAACCTTTCAATGGACACCCACCACCCGGGTCGTTTATGGCTTGAGGGCCGCTTACTGGTCGGTGAATAAGGAGTGGATCGTTAGCCCCAGGGTTCAGATTTCATACCAGCCAAAGTGGAAGAAGGATTGGTTGTTTAAAGCTGCCGCAGGCGTTTATCAGCAACAGCCATTCTACAGGGAGTTGCGGGATTTTCAAGGCAAACTAAATCTTTCCCTTAAGGCCCAGAAAAGCTATCAGGTCGTTTTGGGAACAAGTTATCGGTTCAAAATCTGGCAAAGGGAATTTCAGCTGAATCAGGAAGTGTATGGAAAATACCTCTGGGACGTAGTTCCTTACGATGTGGACAACGTTCGCCTGCGCTATTTTGCCAAAAACAATGCCACTGCTTATGCCATAGGTTACGACCTCAGGCTTGGAGGCGAATTTATCCGGGGGTCCGAAAGTTGGTTTAGTCTGGGGGTTCTCAGTACGAGGGAAGATGTGGAAGGAGATGGAAAAGCTTATATCCGACGGCCCACAGACCAAAGGGTTACTCTTGGTGTATTCTTTCAGGACCATTTACCCAAAAACCCAAGTGCCAGAATGTATCTGAACCTGGTAGTAGGAACCGGCCTTCCGTTTGGGCCTCCCAATAATCTCGCGAACCGGGCTGCCCTGAAAGCCCCGCCTTACCGGAGGGTAGACATTGGATTTTCTAAGGTTATTTCCCTTGGGGACAAAACCAAATGGTTGGGCAAACGATTTGAAACCATCTGGCTGGGATTAGAAATCC
>JBIPNA010000102.1:0-10423 GCA_044375665.1 Catalimonadaceae bacterium | reverse complement strand
GATACTGTTGGACAAAATCCATAAGGAAATGGCCAGGTTGTGTACAAGGGTAATCCAGTAATGCCGCTGACTCCAGGTTATCCAGAAGGCTACCATCAAAGTGGGAAAAACCATGACCGAACCCAGGGTTTTCCACCCTTGTGCCCAGCTCATATCCTTTACCAGCCAGAGAAAAACATGGGCATATTCCAGAGGATGCCAGGCTCTGGGAGATCTCTTATTTTCCATTCCTGATCTTAAACAGGCGGATAAGGGCCGAAACATAATCATCAGTTGTGCTGATGGCCAGATAGTTGGTCCTTTGCTTGCGGCACAATTCTTCCAGATAGGTCTGGTTTTGTACAAACTGCTGTTTTACCTGTCGTGAAAATCCGGGCAAAGAGGTGTTGATCCAATAGGTCTTCTTTTGTTCGGGATCGAAAAGAGGAATGATACCCAGCTGCGGAAAGTCTTTTTCCCTTTTATCCATCAGGTGAACTACTACCACATCATGCTTACGGCTGAGGGTTTTCAGCGCAAGGTCATAGTTCCTGTCAATGAAGTCGCTGAGAATGATGATGATGCTCTTTCGCTTGAGCAGGTTCATGGTAAAATAAATGCCGGCATTTAAATCGGTTTGGGTGGATTGCGGCTTCATTGAAAACAACTCACTTATAATCCGGTAAGCCTGCTGCATGCCTTTGGCAGGTTTGATGTACTTCTCCCGCTTGTTACTAAACCCAATAACCCCAACCTGCGAACCTTCTTTTACTGCCGAAAGCGCCAATACCCCACAGATTTCTTTACACATATCCAGTTTCTTGGCGCCGAACTTGCCCACCTCCTGGGAAGCAGAAACATCCAGGAGAAAAAAAACTGTTTGTTCCTTTTCCTCTTTGAAGGTTTTTACAAAGGTGCCATGCCCTTTGGCCGATACGTTCCAATCAATGGTGCGCACATCATCCCCATACTGGTACTCCCTTACATCGTTGAATTCCAGTCCGAAACCTTTAAAAACAGAATGAAAATCCCCCTGCATCTGGGAGTTCAGCGCCTTTCGGATCTTTATTTCGTAGTTCCGGAGTTTTTGGATAATTTCTCTCAGCTCCATTTCTGCAAGTCAGAATTGAAAAGGTAAAGAAGCAATATTCCCATGAATATGGGGATCGAAAAGCTACTACTTTTGCCCTTATATGCACAGTTACCTGCCCGTCGTCGTTTTCTTTTTTGGAGGTCTGTTGTTTATTGGCCTTGGGTTTGGACTCAGCCTGCTGCTGCAAACCAGGAAACCAAACCCCCAAAAAGGAATTGCATACGAATGTGGGGAAGAGCCCTCCGCTCCGGGAGGTCGGTTTAACATCCGGTATTTTCTTCCGGCAGCCGTTTTTCTTCTTTTCGAAGTGGAGGTGGTCCTGCTGGCGCCGGTTCTGCTGGCAGCAAAAAGCAGTTCATCCTCAGAATCGCCTGCCCAATGGCTGGAGCTGGTCCGTTTTGAAGCCATTGGTTTTACTCTGGTGTTAACAGCTGGCCTCTTGTTGTCGCTTGGGATGGGATACTTTAAATGGGAAAAACCAGCAATCAGGGTGCCAGACTTTTTTGGCCCTGTCCCCGATTTCGCTTACGAACAATACAATCTGGAACAGGAACAGGCGGAGGCAAAAAAGGAAAATGCATTGCCTCCATCCATCCAGGAAAATCCTGCTTAAGATTCCAATGCCTCCACCCCGGGAAGGATTTTACCTTCCATGTATTCAAGCAGGGCTCCTCCTCCGGTAGAAACATAGGATACCCGGTCCCCAAAACCCAGCTGGTTGACGGCTGCTGCAGAATCGCCGCCGCCAATAAGGGAATAACCGCCTCCTTCGGTGGCTTCTACCACAGCAACGGCAATGGCCTGGGTGCCGGCAGCGTAGCTTGGCATTTCAAAAACACCCATTGGACCGTTCCAAAGGATGGTTTTTGCACCTTTCAGGGCTTCTTTAAATAAGGAAATCGCCTCAGGGCCAATGTCGAGTCCCATATAACCCTCAGGAATGGCCATATTGGGTGCGATCTGCTTCCGGGCATCGTCTGCAAAAGCATCGGCCACCACAGAGTCTGGTGGCAATAGCAGCCGGACACCTTTAGCCTGAGCTTTTTCCATAAGGCTTTTTGCCAGGTCCAGTTTGTCGGCTTCGAGCAAAGATTTTCCAATTTCTCCACCTTGCGCCTTGAAAAAGGTATATGCCATGCCACCGCCAATGATCAGGGTGTCCACCTTGTCTAAAAGGCGTTCGATGATGAGAATTTTATCCGAAATTTTAGCCCCGCCCATGATGGCCACATAAGGTCTTTGGGCTTTATCCAGCACTTTTTGGGCATTCAACAATTCTGCTTCCATGACAAAACCCGCAGCTTTTTCTGTAAAAAACTGTGCCATTACAGCTGTTGAAGCATGCGCCCGGTGGGCTGTACCAAAGGCATCATTAACATATACATTGCCCAGATCGGCCAGCTTCCTTGCAAAAGCAGTATCACCTTTTTCCTCTTCTTTGTAAAAGCGGAGGTTTTCCAGAAGCAAAACCTCACCTGACTTTAAAACAGATGCTTTCCGGCTTGCCTCTTCCCCAATACAATCATTGGCAAAATCTACCTGGGTCCCAAGCAGTTTTTCCAGGGCAGGAACTACGTGGCGTAATGAATACTTATCTACCGGACCGTCCTTGGGCCTTCCCAAATGGGACATCAGGACGACAGAGCCACCTGCTTTCAGAATAAACTGAATGGTAGGAATGGTTGCCCGAAGACGGGTATCGTCGGTTACCTGAAATTGTGCATCCAGAGGCACATTAAAATCGACCCGCACCAGGACTTTTTTTCCCTGAAGGGAAAGGTTGGAAAGGCTTTGCATTGAAAAGGCTGTTGTGTTGATTGGAGCGCAAACATACGCCAGACCAGGAAATCCCAAGCCAGGAAAGTCACTCAGAAAATTTCAACTGTTTTGTGCAAGGTCAGTTTTTCAACCGGCTTTTTCGCTTTTATTTGCTCGTAATGCCAATTTGGAACCGCTACGAGGAATACCGCCGATTGCTTTTGATGGAAGAAAAGCAGCGCCGTCGCATCCATACTTTTCTTGAAGGTCCACAGGACCGCTCCAATGAACTCTGGTTCGCGATCCAGGTTTTCTGGGAATTCCTGACCGGGATCCGAAAACTGCACTTTATCGGACCCTGTGTAACCGTTTTTGGTTCTGCAAGATTCAACGAAGACCACCATTGGTATCAGGAAGCCAGGGAACTTTCCGCCGAAATTTCCAGGCTGGGATTTACCATCATAACAGGAGGAGGACCAGGTATCATGGAAGCAGCAAACCGGGGCGCTTTTGAAGCAAAAGGGCTGTCGGTAGGGTGCAACATAATTTTACCCAAAGAACAAAAAGAAAATCCCTATCTCGACCTGTTTGTCAACTTCAGGTATTTCTTCGTAAGGAAAACCCTCCTGGTAAAATACAGCTATGCATTTGTCATTTTTCCCGGTGGCTTTGGCACAGTGGATGAACTATTTGAAACCCTGACCTTGATTCAAACCAAAAAAATTGAAGGATTCCCTGTCGTTTTGTTTGGCACTGAATACTGGAAACCACTTCTTAACTTGCTGGATACCATGATAGAAGCACAAACCATTCTGCCTGAAGATCTTGAGTTGATGCTGGTAACAGACTCCATTGAAGAAGCTGTGGAATACATCCGCCACAATACCTTCAACAAATTCCAAATTCTCAGGCGCAAAGCCCCTTCCCCCATTTCTGTATTTTTTGAGCGTAGAATTTCAAAACGCAATTCATCACCAAAACAACCATCCTGACCCATGGACGTAAGAGCCAAATTTCTTGGAGCAAACCGGACCGTTACCGGCTCCAAACACCTGTTGGAAATTGATGATTTCACCTTGATGGTGGATTGCGGCATGTTTCAGGGAATGAAGGTTTTAAGGCTTCGCAACTGGGAGCCTTTCCCGGTTGAGCCCGCTTCCATCGATGCCCTTGTTCTTACGCACGCCCACATAGACCATACCGGATACCTTCCACGATTGGCCAGAGATGGTTTTACAGGACCCATTTATTGCACCCGTGCTACAGCTGACCTGGCCGAACTGCTCCTATTTGATTCGGCCAAACTCCAGGTCGAGGAAGCTGAGTACACCCGGCGAAAAGGATATTCCATCCACAGCAATCCGGAACCGTTGTACAACGAAAAGGATGTGGAGCGGCTTTTGCCTCTTTTCCAAACCATCCCTTTCAACGAACCTTTCGATATTCGACCTGGTATTTCCTGCACCTTTTTAAGGGCCGGACATATTTTGGGCGCTGCCATGGTTTCCATTGAAGTTCAGGGAAAAGACCACCGGAAAAAAATCCTGTTTTCGGGCGATATCGGCCGTTTTGAAGACCCTCTGCATCCGCCTCCGGCAGAAGTCCGGGATGCAGATATTTTATATGTCGAATCTACCTATGCCAATAAAACGCCTGTCGAAAACAATCTGATAGAAGAACTGGCATTGAAGCTCAGAACAGCCTTAAAACGTGGCGGTTGTGTGGTCATTCCGGCATTTGCTGTCGGACGCACCCAGATGATTTTGTATTACCTCAGGGAGTTGTTTTCCTCAGGCAGAATGGAACCTTGCCCTGTTTATGTTGACAGCCCGATGGCCATTTCTGCAACCCAGTTGTACAAACACTATCTGGACGAAAATTTTCCTGACAACACCCTGGACGACAACCTGTTTGAGTTCCCACAACTGCATTACGTAAGCGAACAGGCCCAGTCGGTAGGCCTGAACGAAATCCGGAGTGGCGCCATTATCATTTCAGCTTCAGGCATGGCGACGGGAGGAAGAATTCTCCACCATCTTGCAAACCGATTGCCAAGGGCCGAGGACACTATTTTGTTCATAGGCTTTCAGGTAGAAGGTTCCCGTGGCCGCGACCTTCTGGATGGTAAAACGGAAATCCGGATTTTCGGAGAGTATTTTCCGGTCTACTGCGATGTCCAGAAAGTTGAAGGATTCTCGGCCCATGCCGACCGCGATGAGCTTCACCGTTGGCTGGCTGGATTTAAAAACAGTCCAAAAATGACTTTTGTGGTTCATGGGGAAATTGAAGCTGCTGTGGCCATGAAAGACCATATTAAAAACAAACTGGGTTGGAATGCCATGATTCCTGAATACCTTGAAAGCTACCGGCTATTCACAGGCATTTAATGTCCAGAATTAAAAATAAAATTCAGAAAGCATAGTGCATCGTCACTTTGTATTGTACAAACCATATGGCTACCTGAGCCAGTTTACCGGCGAAAAGCCCAAACAAAAGAAACTGGGAGAATTGTATCCTTTCCCGGAAGGCACAATGGCCATTGGCAGGCTTGACCAGTCCAGCGAAGGGTTGCTGCTGCTCACCACAGATGGTGTGGAAAGTGCCAGGGTCCGCGAAAAAGCAGTCGAAAAAGAATACCTGGTGCAGGTAGATGGCCAGATAACTGAAGAAGCCATTTGGAAAATGAAGTCCGGGGTGGACATCCGCCTTGACACCGGCGCCTGGTACAGAACCCTTCCAATTGAGGCCGAAGCCCTGGATGTCCCACCAGAATTGCCGGTCCGTGCCCGGAATGTGCGTTCCGACCGTCATGGGCCCAGTTCCTGGATACGACTGGTATTGACTGAAGGAAAATTTCGCCAGATCCGCAAAATGACAGCAGCTGTAGGCTATCCTACCCTCCGTCTCGTCAGAATCCGGATAGGATCAGTGGTTTTGAATGGGTTGCGGCCCGGTGAAGTAAGGGAAGTGGAGGGATTTAAACCGGTTCAGCACGTGTTACCGGATTAGGAATTTATTGGCCCAAAATGTCCAGAAACTCCCCTTCCGTCAAAATCCGAACCCCAAGCCGGGTAGCTTTCTCCAGTTTGGCCGGACCCATATTATCACCAGCAAGAAGGTAATCTACCTTCGCCGAAACAGAGGAAATGAGTTTGCCTCCGTTGGATTTGATTTTATCCTGAAGCTCTTCCCTCGAAAACCGACTGAAAACCCCTGAAATAACAAACGATTTGCCTCCTAAAACATCGCTTTCGGGCGCAGCTCCCTCCGGCATGGCCAGTTGAAGTCCGGCTACACGGAGTTTTTCTAAAAAAGACAGGGCTTCCGGTTGCTGAAAAAAAGCCAGAACAGAACGGGCGATTTTCTCTCCAATTTCCGGTGCCTGTATCAATTCCTCATAACCCGCTTTCTGAATTTGCTCCAGACTCCCAAAGTGCTCCGCCAGCTTGGCGGCAACGGTAGCACCAACAAACCGGATCCCGATCCCAAACATCACCTTTGGAAATGGAACAGACTTCGACTTCTCAATGGCCGATAGCAGGTTGCGAACCGATTTCTCAGCAAACCGATCCAGTTGAATCAGATCTTCATACCGAAGCATATATAAGTCTGCTGCATCTTCAATCAGCCCTTTGGCAAAAAGAAGGTCAATGGTTTCGGCACCCAGTCCATCGATGTTCAATGCCTTGCGCTGAATGAAATGCTCCATGCGCCCTTTCCGCTGCGGAGGACATGTCAGTGCGTTGGGACAATACCAGGCTGCCTCGCCCTCATTCCGCTCCAAAACGGTCTGGCAATCGGGACAATGGGTAATGAACTTCAGCGGATCAGAAAACATGGACCGCTTGTTTAAATCTACGCCGGTGATTTTTGGGATTATTTCTCCGCCTTTTTCTACAAATACCCAGTCCCCGATCCGGACATCCAAACGGGTTATTTCATCTGCGTTGTGAAGTGAGGCCCGCTTTACTTTGGTTCCCGCCAGTTGAACAGGGCGCAGATTGGCTACCGGCGTTACAGCCCCTGTCCTGCCTACCTGATAGCTCACCGATTCGAGCACCGTGGTAGCCGATTCGGCTTTGTACTTAAAAGAAATGGCCCATCTCGGGATTTTGGCCGTAAAGCCAAGTTCCTCCTGTTGTGCCAGAGAATCCACCTTCATCACAATTCCATCAATGCCCATCGGTAAGTGAAACCGCTCCTTATCCCATTTGGAAATATATGTCAAAACAGAATCCAGATCCGGGCATCGCTGCCAGGTGGGAGACACAGGTAGTCCCCAACGCTCTAAACATTCCATTGATTCCGAATGCCGGCTGGAAGGAAGGTTTTCACCCAATAGATAATACAACTTGCAATCCAGTTTTCGTTGGGCAACGACCGCAGAATCCTGCATTTTCATGGTTCCGCTGGCTGCATTCCGCGGATTGGCCAAAAGGGGCTCTCCAATATCTTCCCTTTCTGCATTGAGGGCATCGAAAACGGCAAAAGGCATAAAAATTTCTCCTCTCACCTCAAAGCGATCCGGATAATTACCGTCCTGAAGCCGGAGCGGCAGACATTGAATGGTTCGGGCATTGGCCGTGACATCATCACCCTGCACACCATCGCCACGGGTAACCGCCTGCACCAGCAAACCATTTTCATAAACCAGACTAATGGCTACCCCGTCAATTTTCAACTCACATACATATTCAAAAGGCGCTCCGTTCAGTCCCTTTCTTACCCGCTCATCAAAATCACGCAGTTCTTGTTCTGAATATGTATTTCCGAGAGAAAGCATGGGATACTGATGGGTAACCTGCCGGAATTCACGGGTAATGGTCCCTCCTACCCTTTGGGTGGGTGAATCGGGAAGCGCCCAATCGGGATACTGTTTCTCAAGATCCTGCAATTCCCGGAGCAATGCATCAAAAGCCTCATCGCTGATTTCTGAAACCGAATCCTGATAATACCGGTGATTGAGGTAGTTCAGCCGGTTGGTGAGTTCGGCTATGCGTTTTTGCGTGTCATTCATGGGCATGCAATCGGGTGTTTCAGGCCACCCTTTTCAGAAAGGCAAGCAACGGATCTATTTCCTTTTGTGAATAGGCTGGAAAATTGGCTATCCTGAAAGTATCGGCCTTCCATTTTCCATAGCCCGAGCCCAACAAAAATCCTTCAGCTTTGGCTTCGGTTTTAAGGGCAGCAATGTATTCGGGGTCGCTTTTTACAGCAATCACCGTGGTGGAGCGGACATGGGCATTGGAAATTAAAGGCTGAAGATTGGGTCCCTGAAGGGCATGCAGATAGTCGGCTTGCCGTTGGCGCAAAAGGGTATCCGTAACTTCTATCCTGGGCACAATCTGCAAAACCCTGTTCAACAGATATATGCCCAATACATTGGGCGTGCAGCTGGTCTGATATTTTTCCATGTGCTCCAGCAAGATGAGTAAACTGTTGTAATGGCGCTTTTCGCCGATCTCCTTGGCCCTTTCAATGGCGGCAGGGGAAAGAACCATCAACCCCAATCCGGCCGGAAGTCCAAAACACTTCTGCACCGAAGCAAACCAAATATCGCCAAGAGAGAATGGAAGGGCAATTCCGGCCATCGAGGAAGTGCAATCCAATGCCAGTAAACGGTCAGGATAGGCACCCCTGATTCCTGAAAGGGTTTGAAAACCAATCTGGGTTCCGTTGGAGGTTTCATTTTGCGTTAAGCAAATCAGCTCATCTGCAGAAAGCACATCCAGGGACTCCGGATACAAATCTACCTGCAAAGACATCGGTATTTTTCTGGAATCCGGATGCAGACTCTGGGCATATTGAAACCATTTGTCTCCAAAAGAACCCGATGAGAAATGAACACTTTGCTTTCGGGTTAAGGATTGGGCAATAATTTCCCAGCATTCTGTAGCCGAACTGGTAAAAACCACGGCATAGTCATCGGGGATGGCCAGTTTGGACCGCAGCAGGTCCATTGTTTCTTTCGACATCTGGTCGAATGCAGGAGAACGATGGCTCATGGTGAGGATGCCTCCGGTAAAAGCATCGGCCAGGAAGGTTTCGATCTGAGGATATACCTGGGAGGGACCAGGAAAGAAAGTTACCATAGAGAAAAGTAAATGTCAGAAAGTCGGTTGCAATAAAAAATCAAGGGCAAGGCGGTAGGACGATAATCCAAAACCTGAAATCAGTCCGCGGCAAACCGGTGTCAGATAACTGTGGTGCCGGAAAGATTCCCTTGCAAAAACATTGGAAATGTGTACTTCCACTACCGGGACGGAAAGAGCGGTAACCGCATCGGCCAAAGCCACCGATGTATGACTCAGGCCTCCTGCATTGAGCACAATTCCCTGAGCCCGGGGCCCGTGCTCCTGAAGAAAGTCCAGTAACATACCCTCATGGTTGGATTGGAAATACTGCAAATGGACCTGGGAATAGGCAGCCTGAAGCCTTGGTAAAAAGGAATCAAAAGATTCGGTTCCGTAAATTTCCGGCTCTCTGGTACCCAGAAGATTGAGATTCGGTCCGTTTACAATCAGTATTTTCATTTTCGGGTAAAATTAGAAGCGGAACAAACCATGAAACAAAATCAGACCCCTGGAGGTGGAGTTTTCTTATACCAGGCATCCAATACACCTTCGATGCTTCGATAGCTGTTTTGCAATGCTGTGTCCACCTGATCCTGGCCCATCCAACGGATGTCCTCAATATTTTCAACATACTGAGGTTCCATCTGACTGTCGTCCAGGCAATTCATGGTGAACCAGGTGGTTTTTTTCAAAATACGCTTTCCTTCCTGAATGTAGGTGTGCCAGGTGGTACAGAGCTTGTCAATCAGTTCCACTTCAATCCCGCATTCTTCGTTCACCTCCCGAATGGCTGCTTCCCTGGTTTTCTCTCCCCTTTCAAGCTTGCCTTTGGGCAAATCCCACTTGCCAAGACGAAAGATCAGGAGAATTTTATCCCGCTTCTGCACCAACCCACCAGCAGCGTGCACAATACGGAATTGTGCTTTGATGAAATCTTTGCAGGCAGGATAGTCCACACAATCGCAGAGGACTGTCCGGAGGTGGGGTACTTTCTTCAATTCAATCCAGCTCAGCAAAATGGCGATATCCTGTTCTGTTGTGTTGCGCAACAAAAAGGAACCCGCAAGATTCCCTGGAAACAGACCTTCCAAAGAATGGTACACTTTCAGTCCAGGATCGGGTTCCGGAATAGCATGTTTGAGCAGATGGAGGTATTTGTCGTTGATGTAGAGCTTCATGTCATAGGCCTCCGGCGGTGTAAATGGGAAAGCAAATTTTAGAAAACCTTTCGGTTTCCATTCATTTTTTTCTTGAACAAAAACCGGGATTTTTCAGAGGCCTCAATTACAGATTTTAGCCAGGTGTTTGGGGATGTATTGTAGGTTTGCACCATGGCCGAAACAGGAGAAGCAAGTGGAAAGATATTTGATGGGCAAACCCTTCGACGCCTTTTCCCCTTCCTGAAACCTTATCTCGGCACCTTCTGGGTATTGGTTTTACTTACGGTAAGTCTGGGCTTCCTCAGTCCCCTGCGCCCTATCCTTATCCAGTATGCCATAGACGAGCATGTCAGCAAAGG
>JBIPNA010000101.1:0-10425 GCA_044375665.1 Catalimonadaceae bacterium | reverse complement strand
TTCATTCACAAAGCTGATGCCAACTCCGGTGGCAGTGCTTCCCCTGGCAGTTCTGCCAATCCGGTGCACATAATCTTCCGGATCGGGTGGCATATCGTAATTGATGACGTGGCTGATTCCGTCGATGTCGATACCCCGGCTCATCACATCGGTCGCAACGAGGATGCTGAAGGTATTGTTTTTAAAATGGCGTACCAGTTCTTCTCTTTGGTTTTGTTCCAGGTCGCTGCTGATGCCTTCGGCTGGTAGCTTTTCTTTTTTCAGGCTGCGGACAATATCGTTAACAGCTGCTTTTGTGGAAGTAAAAATTACGAGGGAAGTGAAGTCCAGTTTTTTCAGGATGAGGGTGAGTAAAGCAACTTTGCTTTTGTCGTTGATGAGAAAAATGCGCTGCGTAATACGGTCGGCGGGCTTGGAAACCTGGATCTTGATCTGAAAAGGATTGTCCAGCATTTTCCTGGCCAGCTCTTCTATTTTTGGCGGCATGGTGGCCGAAAACATTAGATTTTGCCTTTTGGGTGGCAGAGACCGGAGAATTTCTTCGATGTCAGGCAAAAAGCCCATATCCAGCATTTTATCTGCTTCATCCAGCACCAGAACACCAACTTTACTGAAATTGACGTACCCCATTTTCATGTGGGCCATCAGTCGGCCCGGAGTTGCCACCACAATATCGACCCCTTCCTGAAGGGCATTTTTTTGCTTTTCCCAAATATCTCCACCTATTCCGCCGCCATATATGGTTACCGAACGAACGCCTGAGAAATACCCTAAACCATCTATTTGTTCATCGATCTGCTTGACGAGTTCCCTGGTGGGTGCAAGGATGAGGCAGAAAATTCCCTGGGACTTCTGTCTGACAATCTGGTCGAGTACAGGGATTAGAAATGCTCCGGTTTTTCCGGTTCCTGTCTGGGCATTTCCAATAAGATCCCGGCCTTCCATAACAATGGGAATGGCCTGTGCCTGAATGGGAGTTGCTGTTTTGAAGCCAAGGGAGCGGATGCCGTCCATGACCTCATCCGCGAGTCCGAAATTTGAAAAATCCAATGGTGAAGATGTCAGCGAAGAAAAAAGTAGCCTGGTAGCGGGTGTAAAAAAAGAACTTTTTCGGCACTACAACACAGGATTTTAAAACTATCAGGATACCTCGCTGATTTTGAGCATATTGACACGTTGACGCAACTCTATCGGAATGCTGGCCATGGTAATGAAAGATTCTCCGGTCTGGATGTGGCTGTTTTCTTTCAGAATTCTTTCCAGGTCGGTAATGGTATCGTCTGTTGCCTTTGTCCGCTCGTAGTAAAAGCAACGAACTCCCCAAAACAAGGCGAGCTTGGTAAGTAAAGACTTTTTCCGACTGAAAATAAAGATGTTGGCCTTAGGTCTGTAATGAGAAATGATGCTCGCTGAAAACCCGCTGCTGGTGAGAGAGCATATGGCTTTGGCATCGGTATGTTTTGCCAGCACACATCCTGAGTGGATAAGACTCTTGGCCTTGAAGTTGGAACTCGATTCCTGTGGATCTTCCAGTTTATGGTAGATGCTTTCCACATTGTCTTCTACAGACCGGATAATTCTGGCCATGCTTTGAACCGCCAGTTCAGGATATTTTCCGGAGGCTGATTCGGCAGAAAGCATTACTGCGTCTGCCCCATCCATTACTGCGTTGGCAACATCGTTGGTTTCTGCCCGGGTAGGCCTTGGGTTTTCGATCATGCTCTCCAGCATTTGGGTAGCCACAATAACCGGTTTCGCTGCCTCGTTACATTTTCTTACCAGTAACTTCTGGATAACAGGCACATCCTCCATCAGAATTTCTACCCCGAGGTCTCCCCTTGCAACCATAAGAGCGTCGGTAGCCTCAATAATTCCGTCGATGTTGGCTATGGCCTGGGGCTTTTCAATTTTAGCTACAATCTGGGCTTTTGATCCCGCTGCATCAATAATCGAGCGAAGGTGGATGATATCCTCCTGTGTCCGCACGAATGAAAGGGCTACCCAATCTACATCCTGCGCCAAACCAAACAACAAATCGGCATGGTCCTTTTCCGTTAGTGAGGGCGCAGAAACGTTTGTATTTGGAAGATTGATGCCTTTTCTGGATTTCAGAATTCCACCATAAATCACCACAGCATCCACTTCACGAGGGGAGGTTTTGATGACCTTCAGTTCCAGCTTGCCATCGTCGATCAGGATCATATCACCAATAGCCACATCTGTGGGTAAAGATTGGTAAGAAGTACTGACCCGGCTTGCATTGCCCACGATTTTGTCTATGGTGATGGTCAGGATATTCCCGGGCACCAGTTCGACACCATTATTTTCAACTTCTTCAACACGGATTTTTGGCCCCTGCAAATCCTGAAGAATGCTCACATAGGTGCCCATTTCTTCCCTAAGCTCCTTAATAGCCTGTATTACAGGTAGATGTAGATCGTGTGTGCCGTGGGAAAAGTTTAATCTGAAAACATCTACACCTCCAATGATGAGGTTTCGAAGCATTTCTTTGGTATTGGAAGCCGGCCCAACGGTAGCTACAATTTTGGTTTTGTTGTAGGAGATGTTCATGAATGACAATTTTGTACCCGGCCATTAGCCGGTCAAAGGGGCCGCAATATAGGCCATTATCTATTTGGAAACCCTTCCTTACGAAAATCTGCAAGCATCTGAACCCCGGATTCCGTGGAGGCGCTTGTTTCTGGCTATTCTTTTTGGGTTGGTTTGGATAAGCCTTTTGGCAACCAGGCTTTATTTTGACAGTGATCATTACAAAACTGTTGATGGAGCTTATTACATCGAATTGGCTCAAGATTTTGCCTCCGGGAAACCGATGGTTTTGGATGGATTGCAAAATAAAATGGGAAATGCTTTTTCTCCTTATCCACCCGGATACCCTGTCGGATTGGCATTTTCAAAAATGCTCTTTCCTGAATGGGCAGAAGAATTTGGCCCTTCTCTTGCGCTGCATGGTTTTTTTATGATGGTTCTTTTGGTCGTTTGGGCCTTCCGATTCCCGTTATGGCCGCTTTTGGTCCTGGTTTTTGGGGATACTTTTCTCGAACTGGGATCATCTACCGGAACTGAATTTGCTTTTATCTGGAGTTTGATCCTGATGGCCATGGCTTTGGGAACCATGCAGTTGTATTCTGCAGGGCCTGGAAAATGGATCTGGCCCTTTTTCTGGGGATTGTCTTTCTTTTTTCGATATGCTGCCACTTTTTCCATTCCCTGGCTGGTGGTATGCTGGGGAAGATTTGTTGTCAAAGGCCGTCCTTTGGTCAGATCTATGGCCATCGGTTTTGGGACAGCGCTGGGTGTCTTTTTTCTGTTCGGCTTATGGGAGTGGTGGCATTTTGGCCAGATTACCGGGGGAGATCGTTATCCCAATCAGGATGGGGCAGAAAAGTTGGGATTGGATTTGATGGTGGAGTTATTTGACCAGCTTTCCTGGTTCAGGGATCAGGATGGGAGAAGTTCTTCCTTGTTTTGGTTGGGCTGGCTGGCTGTTTTAATCCTTGTAATCTTTGCTCGTTTTGCTTTTGTGCGAAATCCCGATAAGCCATCAGAATCATTGGGAAAATTGGTTGGGTTTCAACTTTGTGGTCTGGGCATCAGTCAGATTTTGTGCACCATCCTGGTTCGGTGGTATTTTTATTTTGCAGAGACCTTCGATTTGAGGTTGCTTGGACCTGGTTTTTCTCTGCTGGCTCTGGGGGGAATGTTGCTTTCTGCTCAGGTATTTGTGTTGAAAAGAAAGTTATGGTTGGCTTTTTTCCTTTGCCTGGCCGTTGGTTTTGGGCTTCCCAAGCGTCCTATGTTCATAAAATACCAGGAATGGTTTTGGAACAAGGTACATTGGGGAGGTCATGCAGAGACAGCAGAATTCTTACACAAGTGAAAAGAATAGGCTGGAGCGATTTATAAAAGCACCATTTCGCTTACTTTTGTATTGGGTGTATGCGAAAATTATTCTTCAGGTATTGTCTGGGATTCCTTCTTGTGTTCCTTCTCGGGAATCCGGGAATTGATGTATTCGGGCAGAAAGTAGTAACCAA
Source organism: Catalimonadaceae bacterium (assembly GCA_044375665.1). Lineage (GTDB taxonomy): Bacteria > Bacteroidota > Bacteroidia > Cytophagales > Flexibacteraceae > CAMDMI01. The sequence continues at coordinate 6,367 of JBIPNA010000101.1, read as the reverse complement.
ATCCAGACCCAATACGGGTCAGAAGCGGGTTACACCACCGAAAAGAGTGGTCAGAAAAAAGAAACTTGCCAACAAGGTAAAGGCCAATGACCAAAGCGGAAACACGGTTCGGTTGGTCGACCGGAGGTACCAGATCAGAGGAAAGAGTCTTCAGAACAGTGGATTTGAACCTCCCATTTCTACCTTTCCCAGCGAAAAGAAAAAGCAATCCAAAGCAGCTAATGCCATTGTAACGAAGGATCAACAAGGGAATTCGGTATCCCATGTGGATAAAAAGTACAACCTGAGATCTAAAGCATTGCAGAGTTCAGGTTTTGAACCAGCTCTATCCACCCATCCCACAGAGAAAAAGAAACTGACGAAAAGGGCCAACGCCATTATTACCAAAGACCAACAGGGCAATTCGGTCGCCCACGTGGATAAAAAGTACAATCTCAGGTCAAAAAGCCTCCAGGCAGCTGCTTTTGAGCCTGGCGTTGTAACGCATCCCACGGAAAAGAAAAAGTTAGGCAAAAAGGCCAATGCCATTATTTCGAGAGATGCTTCGGGAAACAGCGTGGCCCACGTGGATAAAAAATACAATCTCAGGTCGAAAAGTCTTCAGGCAGCAGCCTTTGAACCGGGTATGGTTACGCATCCCACGGAGAAGAAAAAGTTGGCCAAAAAAGCCAATGCCGTCATTTCCAGAGATGCTTCTGGAAACAGCGTGTCCCATGTGGATAAGAAATACAATTTGAGGGATCGGAGCTTCAAAACCAGCAGCTTTGAGCCGGGTTTTGTGTTGCATCCGTACGTGAAAAAGGAGAAAGCAAAATCAGCCAATGCTTTGTTGAGTTCCTCTTCCAAAGGAAATACTTTGGGAAGAGAGGCCCAAAAAACGATGATGAAATCGAAAAGTGCTGAAAGTGCTGATTTCGAGAAGGGCAATACCCTGGACAGGGTTTCTTATGGGAAAATGTTGAAGAAGAAGAATGAAGAAATTTCTGCTTCCGAAAGAGGCAATACATTAAACAGAGTCTCTTATGAGAAAATGCTCAAAAAGAAAAACGCAGAAGTTTCCGGGTCTTTAAAAGGCAATACCATGGATAGGGTGTCGTATAAAAAGATGCTCAAAAAGAAGAATGAAGTTATTGCTGCCAGTGCGAAAGGAAACACCTTAGGCAGGAAAGAGCATACGGCCATGATGCGGTCGAAAAGTGAAAAAATTGCCGATTTTGAAAAAGGCCTTGTCCTTACCCGGGATGAAAAAATCAAGGTAATGAAGAAAAAGAGCAAGGCCATAGACAACTATCAGGCCGGGTATCTGAACACAGCGGCTGAGCGAAAGGCAAGAATCCGGTCTTTTTTCTTCCCTGGCCAATATCAGGCAAATACCCCAACAGAAAAGTTGAAAAAAATGCGTTCCACTTCGGCAAAGATTGCCCGGTTTGAGGGTAAGATTAAGGAACGCCAGTATGTCCGGACGATGCATCCTTCGGCCAGGCATCTCGGAAAATTTTCTTTGGCCTCTATGGACGACCGACAATCCTTTCGTGAAAGAACGGCCAGGCAATTGTCCAGAGATAAGCGGGCTTATCTTCCTGTTTATCTGAAGAACAAGCCACCCAAACCCCGGTATAATAAAAATGTAGAAAAGGGCCTTTGGGCGGACTGATCTTTTTTGATTGCTCCCGGAAGATTGTTGGAAACCGGAAAACAGCCAGGATTTGCTTCAGGGAATTTACTTACTTATCTGTCAGTCAGGCATTTTAGCCTGATTATTTTCTAATCCCCAGGTTTCCTCATGTGTATTCCCGGAACTGGGTTTATTTGCAACCACAATTTACATAACCAACAAAACACATGGCCAGGTTCTCCAGAATGGAAGTTTACCATAAAATATCTGCTCATCCCATTGTCCCCGTTTTTTACCATCATGACCTTCAGGTTTGCAAACAAGTTGTGGAAGCCTGTTATGCGGGGGGAGTCAGGGTATTTGAGTTTACCAACCGTGGAGACTTTGCCCATGAGCATTTTGGGGCTTTGGTAAAATGGGCAGCCGATGCTTTGCCAGACCTTGCTCTGGGAGCAGGGACCGTTTTGGATGCAGCAACCGCAGCTTTGTACATGCAGCTAGGTGCAAATTTTATTGTTTCTCCGGTAGTTAAAGAAGAAATGGCCAGGGTTTGCAACCGTCGGAAAGTGGCCTGGTTACCTGGTACTGCAACCCTTACAGAAATCAATCAGGCAGAAGAGCTTGGTGCCGAAATTGTGAAATTGTTCCCGGGATTTGTTCTGGGTCCGGCATTTGTTTCTGCTGTCAAAGGACCCTTTCCATGGACTAAAATTATGCCGACAGGCGGAGTGGAACCAACCAAAGAAAGCCTCGAAACCTGGTTTAGGGCTGGGGTAGCTTGTGTTGGCATTGGTTCCCAGTTGTTTCCCAAAGCCATCATGGACAATGCAGAATATGGTTGGATTAGCCAAACTCTGAAGGATTGCTTTGCAGTAACTTCTGCTTTTTCAAGATAAAATATGGCTGATGTTCCACTTGCAGAAAGGGTTCGGCCCAGGACACTGGATGAACTGCATGGACAGGAGCACCTGACAGCCCAGGGCAAGCCGCTTCAGAACTGGCTCAGAAACAAGACCATGCCTTCCCTGATCTTCTGGGGCCCTCCAGGTGTTGGGAAAACCACCCTTGCCCGGATCCTTGCAGAACAACTGGACCTTCCATTCGTGTATTTATCTGCCATTTCGGCGGGGGTTAAAGAGGTCCGGGAAGTGATTCAACGCTCTGCAGAAGAAGGGAAAATAACTTTGTTTCTGGATGAAATTCATCGGTTCAACAAAAGCCAGCAGGATGCTTTGCTGGGCGCAGTTGAAGCCGGAAAAATCCTCCTTTTTGGAGCAACCACTGAAAATCCATCCTTTGAAGTTAACCGGGCTTTGCTCTCCAGATGTCAGGTTTTGGTTTTGAAAGAACACACAGTCGAATCTCTACGGCGAATGCTTGATCATGCCTTAAAAACCGACCCGGAATTGTTGAAAAACGAGGTGGTGGTGGATGAGGTTCAGGCATTGTTTTTACATTCAGGTGGAGACGGAAGGCGACTGCTCAATCTGTTGGAAATGGTTGTAGAAAGCCTCAACACCAAGATTCCGGTCCGGATTACAAATGCTGATGTAGAAGCAGTGGTTCAGACACGGATGGGTGCCTACGATAAATCAGGTGAGCAGCATTATGACGTAATTTCTGCCTTTATAAAATCGCTCAGAGGCTCGGATCCGGATGCGGCTTTGTATTGGCTGGCCAGGATGTTAAATGGGGGCGAGGATATCATATTTATTGCCAGGCGCATGGTAATTCTGGCTGCTGAAGATATTGGCCTGGCGAATCCCAATGCCTTACTGATGGCCCAGGCTTGTTTTCAGGCATGTTCGGTTATTGGAAATCCGGAATCGAGGATTATTCTGGCAGAAGCAGTGATTTATCTGGCCACTTCTCCAAAAAGCAATTCATCCTACAAAGCCATAGGCAGAGCGATGGAACTGGTTCAGCAGCACCCGGATTTACCGGTGCCCCTTCACCTTCGGAATGCACCCAGTTCGTTGATGAAATCATTGGATTATGGGAAGGGATACCTTTATCCCCATGACTATCCCAACCACTGGGTTGCCCAGCAATACCTTCCGGATGCTTTGCAGGGAACACAGGTATATGTCCCGGCGAAGAACGCCAGAGAATCCAGAACTCAGGAAGGCTGAACCGGGAAACGCAGGGTTACAAGGGTTCCCTCGTCAGGTTTTGACTCAATGGAAATGCTGCCATTCAACTCATCCATTAAAATTTTGCAGAGGTAAAGACCAAGTCCTTTGCCGCTTACGCCCTGATGAAAGGTTTTATACAAATGAAAGATCTGCTTTCCGACCAGCTCTTTGTCCATACCCCGGCCATTGTCGAGAATGGAAATTTCAATTTGGTTTGGAAGCGACCGGCCACTGATCTGTATATCGGGCTCCCTTTCCAGTGATCTGAATTTCAGAGCGTTGGTCAATATCTGGATCAGAATTGTTTCGAGGTAATTCCGGACAGTGACCACTTCAAGCCCAACAGGAAGGTTTGTGTGGATACACTTTTTGAAAGGGGAAAAGCTGTACGGAATCCTGTTTATCGCATTGATGAGGGAGGTATTTACTTCTACCTTCTCAAACAGCAGACCGCTTCGGTCTTTTATGGTGAGGATGGTATTGAGGTCTTCGATGACTGCATCCAGATTGGCTGAAGATTGAAAAAGCTTCTCAAATATTTCCTGGTTGGACGGCGTAAGTCCGGAACCATCAATAGCCGCACAAAGCATAGAAATATTGGCAATCTGGGCTCTCAGACTATGGGATGTTATGAAGGTAAATTCTTCAAGATCCTGGTTCTGGGCATTGAGATGTTCAATCAGCTCTTTCCGCTCTTCCTCTTCTTTTCTTCTTCGGGAAACGTTCCGAAAGCAAACGGTTAATCCTTCACGGGAAGGGTAAATTGAAATTTCATACCATTCGTTTTTTGGTTCGTAGTATTCCTCAAATTCTACATTGATGTTTCGCTTGCGGGCTTTGCGGAAAAATTGGAAAAAACGCGTTGCAGTTTCATTGGGAAAGACTTCCCAGATGTTTTTGCCAACAAGGGTCTTCCTCCTTTTTCCAAACAGCTTTTCGCCTTTGGCATTCATATTGGTGATGTGCCAGTTTTTATCCAGAACGAATATGGCATCATTCAATGCTTCCAGGATATTGTATAGGCGTATGGCGTAATCCCGGTTTGTTTTTTCTGCTGTTTTCAGAGAACTGATGTCATCCGCAATCAGGAGATATTGGGCAGGGTTTTCTTCTGAATAAAGGATGGGAATAAATGAACATCTGACCCAGAAAAAACCATTTTTCCGGGCGAATCTGAGTTCTCCCCGCCATAGCTTTTTTTCATTGAGTGCTGATTGAATATCACCTGATTTGTCGTCAGCTGGAGGATGTGAGAGCAGATTTGTCCATGCTTTTCCTACCAGATGCTCAGATTTCTGTCCGGATTCCTGAAGCAGACTTTCATTAATAAAGACCATTTTTCCGTCCTGATCCAGAAATGCCAGAAGGCTGTTTTTTGAAACAGCTTCCTGGAATCTTTCAAGATAGCGGTAAACTTTCTCCATTTGGGATTCTGCTTCCACCTGCTTGGTCACATCATTGGCCAAAACGAGCCGGGCCTGATTTCCCCGAAACTGAACTCCGCTGGAGACAAGTTTGACAAACACATTGCTTCCATCTTTGCGAAGATGGCGCCAAACCCTTTCCGATCTCGACGCCAGATCGTTGGATCTGATGGCAGCAATGAGATCATCTACATCTTCATGTGGCCTGATCTGCCGGATGGTCATTCTGAAAAACTCGTCGTGGGTGTAACCGTAAAAGGCCACTGCGGCCTCATTAACGGCCAGAAAATATAGACTTTCTGTATCGTAAACCCACATGGGGTTTGGGTTTCGGTAAAACAGGGATTTAAAGGTTGCTTCTGAATCAAGCAGTCTGGCCTCCTCCTTTTTGGTTTCGGTTATTTCGGTGAGCAGTACGTCCAGCCGGATAATTTCACCAGTTGGATTTTTGATCAGAATTTTCCGTTCCTGGAGCCACTTGATTTTCCCTGAAGGCGTAATGATCCGGTATTCCAGTTCTTCAAAGCCATTGGATAGCAGGTATTTAGAGTAAGTATCTGAAAATGGTTGGTCATCAGGATGTATGCAGGATTTGAGCACATCCGGATTTATCCGGATCAATTCCTGAGGGACTTCAAAGACGGGACCAAAATTTTCGGTCAAGAGATTGATCTGGCCGGAAGGGATATCTTTCGACCAGGCCAGGTGGCCAAAGCCTGAGAAAATTTCCGTCAGATTGAAATATGGAATTGTAGAATTCAAACCAAGGGCAGGTAAGATAAGTTGTACGTCGGGCTTTAAACGCGAGACGTAAAAATTGGCATGTATAGCTACAATTCAAAGCTGGGGTACCATTGCCTTGACTATTGCAGGACTATGGCAGCAAAAAGGCATGAAATCAGACCGTTAAAGGCGTTTCATATACTTTTCAATAGCCGATGGTTTCCACTGGCTAAATTCTTGATTAATAATCTTTTCCCTGGCCTCATTTACAAGAAAAAGATAGAAACTCAGGTTTTGAATGGAGGCAATCTGAAGCCCCAGATATTCACTCGAAATAAATAGGTGGCGGAGGTAAGATTTTGAGTAGTTCTGGGGGATATGTCCTTCAAGCCCGGGATCAATAGGGGAGGTGTCGAATTTCCATTTTTCATTCCGGATGTTGATGATTCCCTGGGTGGTAAAAAGCATCC
>JBIPNA010000100.1:0-10428 GCA_044375665.1 Catalimonadaceae bacterium | reverse complement strand
GCCACACTGCCTGGTGTTCCAGTTCCGGTTCGCTTTTTCTTTCTGGAATCAGAAGTAAACAGCCTAAAAGTCAGCGACAATCTGGTGAAATCCTTTGTAGACATCAAGGCGAACAAATACAGTGGTCCGGATGAAAATCTTTCCCCCGACGACAATGAGCCCCTTGTTTCCAACTACACCTATTTTGCCAATCCCATCCGCATGCCTTACCACAACGGATACTATGCGGAATTTGAAGTGTCAGGTTTTTCGGAATTTTATCTTTCAGGTTCCGAGATGTTTTCGGAGGATAGTCCTTTGCCTCTTGTTGAAGCTGGTTTTCAGGCTGTTGCCCGGCCTGAACATGCCCAGATCCGGTGGAAGTCAACCGATGGGTCCGGGTCCGGCATTTATCAATTGTTAAGGTCCAGGGATGGGCAAAACTTTGAAGTGGTTGCCAACCGTACCGCAGAGGAGTCGGAATCAGGTCAGCTGGTTTTGGATCCCCGGAAAGGCAATAAAATGCTTTACAGACTTGTATTGAAAGGATCTGATGGGAAGGACAAAATGCTTGGTCAGGCCTGGGTTTATTGGGAAAAGAGAGAAAGAATTGAGCTTTATCCCAATCCGGCTGCGGGTCAGGTGAATGTTCGGTTTGATGAAAACCCCGGTAATGAGCCGGTGTTTCGTTTGACGAACGCCATAGGAAAAGTATGGATTCTTCCTTCGGCTCAGAAAAATTCGGCTACAGATTTCCAGATAGCACTTCCTGAACTTTCTTCGGGTTTGTATCAACTGGAGATCCAGACAGGAACAGGCTTTCAGGTACAGAAGCTTTGGTTGAAATAAGTTAAGGGAGACTGCAACGGAGGATGAAAATCCTGTGGGGTCTCCCTTTCACCGATCTTTGGGGATTGAGGCAAACCCAAACCGATTGACCGACAAGTCTGGGTGCTGAAAGGGAATACTGGCTTAATGGTACAGAAAGGCCAGTGTGCCATTCCTGATTTCCTGTTGTCTTGAATATCAGCTGCTGATAACTTTCCCATTGCCCTTCAGGGATCCATTCTCTGATTTCAAACATTGAATCTACAGGAGGAGGATGCAATAATCCCATCTTTCCATCTGGATTTCCAGAATGGGCAGCTTTTTGAACCGGTTTGCTCCAAAATTCGGATTGAAGGGCAAGGGGTTGCTCCAGGGAGACCCATTTGGCGAAGGCCTTTTTTTCCATCGATCGTTCGCTGGTCAATTCCTGGCAACTTTCCCGGTAGTTTAATTTGATGGAATCTCTGGTGATGATCAATTCCTGGGCTTCCATTCTGTTAAACCCATTTTGACCCGTTCTTCCCAGGGGACTGAAGGCCATTACCTGCCATCCGGGAGGAAGGAGGGCTTCCGGAAAATCTGGTCTTGTTTCCTCCAAACTCTGGTGCCCGTTTGGTGCATCGCAAGACCATAACAGGAGGTAAAGACTCAAGCCTATTCCCGGAAGAAGTTTCATGCCTCAAACAGGATACCTATTTAAAACAGTTTGAGGGAGTTTGACAGACAGGCGCCAAAGCGAACCGCAATAATCGGCGCCGATCCATCATTGGGAACCTTTATATAACCTCCGGTTACACCTCCGTACATCGTCAGGCGTTTCCAAGGCCGGAAGTGGTAGTCGAAGGCCATTTGGGCACCAATGCCCATTTCATTGCTTCTTTTTGGGACGTAAAGTCCTTCTTCATTAAAGGACCATGATTCAGTTGGAATGGGTCCCTGAAAAACTGCCTGGATTTTGATGCTGTGGTATCCGTTGTTGCTTCCGGCAATCGATCTGCCGTCGTAGCTGGCGTAGGATCTTCGGAATCCCTGCCATTCCCAGCCGAGGTCGAGTTTGGTGGTAAATCTGCCAAATTGAGTGCCGACGAAGAGATCGGCGCTTGGGCCGGACATGCTCCTTACCTGGACAGGGGCCTTAAAATACCGCTGGGTAACTGTTCTGCCGGAAGTAGATCGGCTGACCACAAATTTTTCATTTCTGGAATGGACCCGGTCTATCAGGTGAAGACATCCACCGAGGTTCAGACCTTTGTTGGTTCCCAGGGAGATGCCGGCCCGGAGATCGAGAAGGCTTCCCATCCAATACCGGGCATCGGCAATCAGGTTGGTTGGAAGCGTGATTTCCTGATCTCCGGGGGCAATAAAGAATTCAGGATAAACCCTTATTTGAAGATTGCGCATGTTGTCTACTTCGTTTCCTTCAATGTTATATGAAACTGTTTGAGCAAATGCCTGACCCATTAAAAAGAAGAGCATGGGTATAGCGAGGAGTGTTTTTTTCATTGGAGTTTTTTTTATGCAAAGGTCTTTTTCGGAATCCCCTGCGGCCATACCTGTTTCCGGGCATTTTACTTTGCGTACTGGCACGGATACCTTGTACCAAAGCCTGCGGTTTTTCATTGTCAGGTTCGTACCAACCTGCCTTATTTGTCCTTTCATATGATTTCCGATTCCGTCCTGATTTTTCTGGTTGATGACCATCCCTTCATTCTGGAAGGTTTGCGGACCCTGCTCGCCAAATCGCCCGGTTTTCGGGTTTGCGGAGAATCGAGTGATCCTTTGCTTGCTCTGTCCCTGATTCCAGATTCCGGAGCCCAGATCCTGATAACAGATTTGTCGATGCCTGGCCTTTCCGGCGTGGAACTTACCCGAAAGATCCGCGAGAAAATGCCTGACCTGAAAGTACTTGCCTTATCCATGCATGGTGATGAGGGGCATGTCCGGGAAATGCTGGATGCAGGTATTTCTGGCTATATTCTTAAAAACACGGGAAAGGCCGAACTTCTGGAAGCATTGAATAGAATTGCTTCCGGAGGCATGTATTTTTCTCAGGAAGTAGCTGCTGAATTGCTTAAACCCCGACCTGCCCAGGCGCCTGTCAGAGAGCAGGAAGAACAAATCCGGCTTACAGCAAGGGAGAAGGAAATTGTCTGCCTCATCGCCCAGGAGTTGAGCAATGCAGAGATTGCAGAACGGTTGTTTATTTCAGAGAGAACGGTTGAAACACACCGGAAAAATATTTTTCACAAAACGAAAACCAAATCGGTGGCAGGTCTCATCCGGTTTGCCATGCATCAGGGAATCGTTCAATGAAAAGTTGGCGACTTATTATTTGGCTCCTGCTGATTTCCCCTTTTTTTCTTAAGGCCCAAAGCCCTGCAGATTCACTTTACTTTCGTCAGATTTCAGATTCTGTATGGAATTTGTTGAGGGTGGATCTGGATCAGGCCGGGAAAATTGCACAAAAGGAATTTGAACTGGCCCAGAGTTCAGGGGATGACATGTGGCTTGGCCAGGCATGGAACGACCTTGGCCTGGTTTCTATGGTCCGGGGAGAATTTCGTCTGGCACTCAGGCAACACCAAAAAGCCCTGGCCTTCAGAAGAAAATCGGGCGACGAGGCAGGTATTGCATCTTCGTACAGTAAAATAGGAAACTGCCATGTGGAACTACACCAGGTTAACGAAGGTCTTGAGGCCCATTTCCAGGCTTTAAAAAGGTTCCGGAAACTGGGAAACCCTACCGGTATATCGTATACACTGAACAACCTCTGCGCCATTTTTTTAGATCAGAAGCGATATGATTATCTAAAACAGTATTCCAGGGAAAGTTACTCGCTCTCCCAGAGGACAGGTGATAAGTCAGGCATGGCAAATGCCCTGGAACATCTGTCAACCGTTAAGCTAAAGGAAGGTGATATCCAGGGAGCTCTTGAAAATGAAAGGCAGGCAACACGGCTTGCTGCTGAAATTAAAGACACATTTTTGCTGGCAGGTTGCCTCAACAACCTGGGATATTTATATAGTTACATACAAGACCACAAGAGAGCGGAAAAGCAGTATCGGGATGCCTTGAAACTGATTCAGATCTGGTCTCAGCCCGATTCCAACGGACTCATTCTTTATGCTGCCAATCTGGGCAATAAGCTGATGGTTAACCGTAGGTTCTTCAGTTCGGATTCTGTATTGAGATATGCATTGGCCATATCCGAACGGTCTGGTTTACAAAAACATAAGCCGCAGATTTACAAAACCATGGGCGACCTTTTTGTACAAAGGGGCCTTACCGATTCTGCTCTGTTATACTATGATAAGTTTGCTGAAGTGAAAGAAGCGCAATTCTCTTCTAACATGGCAGAGACATTTGCCGATTTACAGACCCAATATGAAATAGATGTCAGGGAGCAGGAAAAGGCCCAGCTTAGACAGGAAAATGAACTAAAGACGCAACGTTTGCGGAGCTGGCAGGTTGGTGGCGTGGCACTTGCACTTGTCCTGGCATTGTCGGTCATGGGTTTTTTATTTTGGCAGGGAAGAGAAAAAGCCCTTCAGCAAAAGCTCGAAGCAGAAGCCGCTTTGAAAGCCAGAGAGGCCCAGACCAAAGCGATTCTGGAGGCTGAGGAGCAGGAGCGGAAGCGCATCGCCCGCGATTTACACGACGGAGTAGGGCAGGTGTTGTCGGCGGCGAGATTGCAACTGTCCGCCTTTGAAACGGAGAGCGAATTGCCTGAACCTGGTAAGATTAAAAAGACATTGGATCTGATGGACCAGGCTGTTCGCGATGTTCGGGCAGTGGCCCATAGCATGTTGGCCCATACGGTATCCCAAAGAGGTTTGGGTCCTGCATTGGAGGATCTGGTTTCTCAGATCCATGGAAGTGGAAAAATTCAGGCCGAATTTCATTGCAGTGGTCTGGAAGTTTCTCTCAATCCCATCCTTGGGACCGCTGTTTTTCGGATGGTTCAGGAAATTTTAAGCAATGTGGTGCGGCATTCGGGAGCCACCCGGCTGGATGTTCAGCTGCATCTGCATGAAGGTGAACTCGTTTTGCTTGTAGAAGACAATGGGAAAGGCTTTGATCCGGCCCTTCAGGGAGCGGGTGCCGGATTGCAAAATCTCCGATCCCGGGTTGCTCAGTTTCATGGGCAACTGGAAATCGATAGCCAGCCAGGAAGGGGCTGTACCATTTCGATTGAGATTCCTGTGGGGATTTGACATTTTTTTAAGCAATTTATTTTCCCTTACGGAACCAAAACTGGTTTCAGATTCTATCCGCCCATAGTTTGGTTTTGTCATTTCCTTCTAAAACCCGGATCATGCATTAGGAAATCTGTTCCGTCCTCCTAAGGCGGATCAAATCAGAGTCTGCCAAAGGCGCTGATTTATTGCATGTTAGACTCTCATTACAAAGTCCTAAGGCAAGATCCGGCTTAAAACTTTTTCAAAAAAAAAACCGGACCCCATAAGAGTCCGGCTTTCAATTTTGCTGATTAGCTTTAGTTCAAGATGAAATCGAAGGGCATCCTGGCCTGGATCCCCTGAATGTTTTTTAGCTTTTGGATTTGTTTTACCAGCGGGTACAACTCGCCCAATTCTGCTTGTGCCATGCGTGTACGGGCTTCTCCGCCAATTTGTTCCATTAATTCTTCAAAAAAGTTTTTCTGAGCAGGCAACAGTCTGATTCTGTAATCTTTACCGATTTTAGCTTTTTCGGCAGCCAACTCAATCGCACGCTCCATGCCACCAAGTTCATCGACCAGCCCATTGGCTTTGGCCTCGGTTCCTGACCAAACTCTCCCTCCGGCCAAAGAACGCAATTGCTCCACCGGCATCTTCCTTCCTTCTGCCGCTTTGGTGGTGAATGTTTCGTAAATTTTATCCACCTCTTTTTGAATGATTTGTTTTTCTCCTGAAGTAAGCGGACGGGTACCATTACCGATATCTGAATAAGCTCCGGTTTTTACACCATCAAAGGTGATGCCCAATTTGTTTTTGAACATATTCTGCGCATTGAACATCAGACCAAAAACACCGATTGAACCTGTAATGGTGGTTGGATGAGCAACAATTTTATCACAACCCATCGCCATATAATATCCGCCAGATGCTGCTACATCCGACATGGAGGCAATAACTGGTTTTACTTTTCGGGTCAATTGAATCTCTCTCCACATTACGTCCGAAGCCAGTGCCGATCCTCCCGGAGAATTGATCCGAAGGACCACAGCTTTTACTTTTTTATCATTTCTGGCCTTCCGCAAGGCTTCACAGATTTTTTCAGAACCAATCGATTCGTCGTCTCCCTTGCCACTTCCAATCTCGCCCTGACCTACAATAACGGCTATTTTGTTTTCGCTCACCTCTCCATCTTCCGGAGTGTCGGCTTTCCGGTATTTTCCGTAGGTGATGAAGTGGATATCTTCTTCTTTTTCAACACCAAGTTTGCGCTTTAAAGTGGCCAGAACCTGATCGTAATAGGCGGTTTTGGATACCAAACCAAGGGCGACGGCGTCTTCGGCACTTCTGGCTTTCATAGAGTCTGAGCTGAGTTTGACTTCTGCCGGATTTAGTTTGCGGCTTGTCGCCACCTGGGCCATTACATAATTGTTGATGCTGTTAAGGAAAGAGGTTGCCTGGAGGCGGTTGGCATCACTCATGTTTTCGCGGAGGAAAGGCTCTACTGCCGATTTAAATTCACCTACCCGAAAAACTTCAGGCTCGATTTCCAACTTGGCAAGTGCCCCTTTGAAAAACATGATTTCCGATGAAATCCCGTTGAATTCAATCAGTCCTTCCGGATTCAGAAAAATACTATCTGAAACGGTGGAGGTGTAATAGGCTGATTCAGAAAAATACTCTCCGTAGCTGTAGATGAATTTACCCGATTTTTTGAAGTCCAGCAAAGCTGTCCTGAGCTCTTCGTTTGTGGCATATCCGATCCTTGTGAAGGAACCCTCAAGAAGGATGCCTTTTATGCGGTCATCTGTTTTGGCGTTTAAAATGGCTTTTTTCAGTTCAAACAAACCTGTGACGCCGGCTTCATAAGCAGGAATGCCAAGATCCTCAAGCGGGTTGTTCCTTTCCCTTTCCGCTATGGGCTGGTTCAGGTTGATTTTTAATACGGAGTTGTCTTTTACATCTACCGAATTTTTACTGCTGGCTGCACCAATTACCGACAAAATCAGGATGGACAAAAAGCAGAATAGAAAGAGGCCGAAAACTGTGGCCAGGCTGTATTTAAAAAAAGTTTTCATGTAAAGGGGGGGGGACAGATTTTTCGAAACAAATATACAGGCGCCTTAACCTGGCTGATTCCCGATAGTGGACGAAAGGAAGAATTTCTTTTTCTGATTACCCTTTTTGCGGAGAAAGGGGCAATGCCTTTTTTTCAATGCGGAACATTCCATTGGTTTTTAGGGATGTTCCGGACTTCATCCCGTCTTACCCTTCAACCTTTTCGACTTGGGCTTTGGAAACCAGAACTTACTTTCGCCCCTCAATTTCCACCAATATGAAAGGATTAATTCTTGGACTTTCCATTTTCCTTCAGCTGGGCATCGTCTCTCTGAGGGCACAACAAAAGAAAAACCTGACCCTTGACGATGTCTGGAAGAGTCCGGTTTGGCGAAGCGATGGCATTGAAGACCTCAACTGGTTTAAAAGCGGGAGCCAGTATTCCACATTGAAAGAGGGAAACATTGAAGTTTTCGATGTAAAAACAGGTTCCAAAGTCCGGACCCTGGTGGAGGGAAAAGAACTAAAGGTGGATACTTCTGTCCTGGATATTCAGAATTACACTTTAAGTCCGGATGAAAACCAGATTTTGATTGAAACAGACATTGAACCCATTTACCGGAGGAGTTCCCGGGCTTATTTTTTTCTTTACAACCTGACCACAAAATCGCTTCAGGCCATTTTTCCAGGAAATAAGGTTTCCCTGGCAAGTTTTAGTCCGGATGGAAAATGGGTGGCATTTTGTTTCGAAAACAACCTGTATCTGCAGGATGTGGCAACAGGAAAGGTTCGACCAGTAACACAGACCGGTAAAGCCAATGCCTTGATCCATGGCAGCTCTGACTGGGTTTATGAGGAAGAATTTGAATACTGGAAAGCCTTCCATTGGTCTCCGGATTCCAAAAAAATTGCATTTCTGAGCTTCGATGAGCTTCAGGTGCCCACGTACAACATGCAGTTATGGACCGGTTTGTATCCGAAAGACTACACTTTTAAATACCCAAAGGCTGGGGAGAAAAACTCAAAAGTAGATTTGTCCGTTTTTGATCTGGCCACAGGAAGGACACTTTCCATCGAAGAAGGCTCTGAAAATGACCAGTACATTGCCAGAATGCAATGGACAAAAAACCCCAATCTGGTTTCTGTCCGGCGGATGAACCGTCTTCAGAACAAAATCGACCTGCTTCATATCGACGCCACCAATGGGGCGGTTCAGACGGTTTTCACAGAAACATCGCCCACATTTTTCGAGATTAACGATGCCCTGACCTATCTCGATAATGGAAAAGAGTTTGTTTACAGTACCGATAAGTCCGGATACCAGCATCTTTATCTTTATGGGATGGACGGAAAACTGATTCGTCCGATAACCTCCGGAAACTGGGAAGTAGCCGACTTCTTTGGGGTGGACGAAAAGAAAGGATTGATTTATTTCCTCAGTACCGAAGATGCTTCTATTCAAAAACAGCTCTATTCGGTATCACTTTCAGGAAAAAACAAAACCCGTTTAACCAAAGGCACAGGGACCCATTCCATCAGTTTTCATCCTTCTTTCGCCTATTTTATCGACAACCACCATTCATCTGGCCAGCCACCTGTTTATACCCTATGCCAATCAGACGGGAAGCCCATTAAGGTGCTGGAAAACAACCAGAAACTGCTGGACAGGTTAAAAAACTATGTTATTTCACCAAAGACATTTTTTGAAATTACAACGGAAAAAGGTGTCCGGCTAAATGCAAGCATGATTAAACCAGCAGATTTTGACCCTACCAAAAAGTATCCGGTTTTGATGCATTGCTATGGTGGACCTGGTCATCAATTGGTAACCGATGCCTGGGGTGGACCCGATTTCTTCTGGGAGCAGGTTCTGGTCTCTAAAGGCTATATTATTGTTTGCGTTGACAATCGAGGAACTGGTGGGAAGGGTTCAGAATTCCGGAAAGCCACCTATGCACAATTGGGAAAACTGGAATGCGAAGATCAGATTGATGCTGCAAAATATCTTGCCGGACAAGCTTATGTAGATCCTGCCAGAATTGGGATCTGGGGCTGGAGTTTTGGCGGTTACCTCACCAGCTTGTGCATGACCAAAGGGGCAGATGTTTTCAAAACAGGAATTGCCGTAGCTCCTGTGACCAATTGGAGATTTTATGATTCCATTTACACGGAGCGCTATTTGAAACTGCCATCCGAAAATGCTTCAGGGTACGACGACAACAGCCCGGTTACCTATGCCAATCGCCTGAAAGGAAACTACCTTCTCGTGCACGGAACAGGTGACGACAATGTCCATTTTCAAAATGCAGTTTCCATGGTCAATGCCTTGGTCAAAGCCAATAAGCAATTTGAGTCTTTCTATTATCCGAACAGAAACCATGGAATTGCCGGTGGAAATACCCGCTTGCATTTGTACACCCAGATGACTGATTTTCTCTTGCGGAAGCTTTAGGCCTTTTTTCCTGATGGAGCCGATCGAAAACTGGCCGGTGCAGGAAGACACCTCCGGGTTATACCTGCACATTCCTTTTTGCAGAAAGGCTTGTCATTATTGTGACTTCCATTTTTCGACCCAACTGGATCGCATTGATCAGATGGTTGTAGCGATACAGAGAGAATTGGAGATCAGATCCCGGAACTGGCCTTTCCCTAAGCTCCATTCGGTATATCTGGGCGGCGGAACACCCTCTTTGCTGAGCGGTCATCAGTTGGAGGCCATTTTTGCAACAATCCACCATCATTTTAACATCAGTTCTGAAGCAGAAATTACCCTCGAGGCCAATCCTGATGACATGAACCTTGCTTTCCTGAAAAGTTGGAAGGCCATAGGAATCAACCGGTTGAGCATTGGCTTACAAACATTTCAGGACGAGAGATTGAAATGGATGAACCGGATCCACAATACCCTTCAGGGAAGGGAAGCTGTGCAGCTTGCACGTGAAGCAGGGTTCAAAAATATAAGCCTGGATCTTATGTATCAGTTCCCTGACAGCACAGTTGAAGACGTGGAGGCCGATTTGTCGGCCATGTTGTCTCTTGAGCCAGAGCATATTTCGGCATACGGACTTACCCTTGAACCAAAAACTGTATTTGGAAACTGGCAGGCCAAAGGCAAATTATCGGCTCTCGATGAGGAATCTGCTGTTGAGCAGTTTCACCTTGTGCGCAACAGGCTGGAAGCATCAGGATATCTCGGTTATGAAATATCCAATTTTGGCAAGCCTGGTCACCTCGCTGTTCACAACAGGGCTTATTGGTTTCAAAGACCTTATCTCGGCATCGGGCCAGGTGCTCATGGCTTTGATGGAGACAAAAGGTATGAAAACAAACCAAACAATGCCGGATACCTGAAACATCTTTTGGAAGAGAATATGCTTTTTGCGACGGA
>JBIPNA010000451.1:0-2731 GCA_044375665.1 Catalimonadaceae bacterium | reverse complement strand
AGAGCTCCGTGATCTGGACGGAAAAATCAATCCCAACCGTTTCATGCATGCGCTTTCAAAACGCTCGAAAGGAATTTCTTCAGCCTATACCGCAGATGTAGGAAACCACCAGATGTGGTCGGCCCAATCACTTGAACTCACCAACGATCAGTTGTTTGTCACCTCGGGTGGAATGGGTGCCATGGGACACGCACTTCCGGCAGCCATCGGTATTTATTTTGCCCATAAAAAACCAAACGTGGTAATCGCAGGAGATGGTGGTTTTCAGTTGAATATTCAGGAACTCCAAACCATTGTCCGAAACCAGATTCCCATTAAAATGGTTGTGATCAACAATAAGAATCTTGGTATGATCCGCCAGTTTCAGGACAGCTATTTCGATTCCCGGTATCAGTCAACTTTCTGGGGATATTCTCCTCCGGATTTTGAAAAAGTGGCCGTTGCCTATGGCATTGATGCAGCCACCATCGCTGATGAATCTGAGACAGATGCTGCGCTTGAAAAAATGTGGCAACACCCGGATCGTCCGTTTTTGCTTCAGGTAATGGTCGGTTCCTACCTGAATGCCTACCCGAAAATTGCATTTGGCAAACCATTGACAGAAATGGAGCCGGATTTCAAACCACTTGAAATGGAAGGAACATAAGGTAAGGGTGGCGTATTCGGTTTCCCGACTTTGATCAGAAAATCTACATGGTAAATGGCGAACCTGGCGCAATCACCCAGGCCCACTTCAAAATTCCGTCATGGATTGTGCCAGACGAAATTGAAAAGGAAAAGAAATCGGATATGTGGGGTTCCCTGTGTCGAACTCCTGGTAAACCTCTTGATCTCCTGCTGAAATTCTGAAATTCAAAGAATCAGCTCCTTTCACCCTCGATTCATTGCAGCGAAAAAGAAAATGAGGATGATTTTTCTGACTGGCTTGCCATAAAGTGCTTCATAGCAAACAAGGTCCCAATGCACAAAATCTATGGGCTTTGGGTAAAAGTTTTCCAGGAAAAACCCCGCAAACCTTCTCAGCACTTTAAGTGCCCGACTTTGGGCAAAAAAGTATAGTCGCGTTCTGTAATGAGATTTTCCTGAGCATGGATTCAGAAAATTTCGATTCCTGACACGATTTTTTTGACAGGGCCATGTTCTAAAAATGTGCATCGGAAGGAAAGATTGGTATTTTTGGCCCGCCCGGAAAGTGAAGGTCATAGATTTCCTGACAACAAAGCATCCGGTTCTGATTGTCTTTGAGTATACCTGTTCTTTCCATCGTCATTCCTTCTTACCGCCGGGCTGATTTTCTTGGTCGCTGCCTTGCTTCTGTACTTGCCAGTCCGGATCCCCGGTTTGAGGTGGTGGTTTCAGACAATGCTTCTCCCGACCATACCGAAGCTGTTGTTGAACCATATAAAAAGGATGGCCGGCTCAGGTATTTTCGTCAGAAAGAGAATATCGGAGCTGTTCGGAATTTTTTCTTTCTGGCCAATGAAGCCCGCGGAGATTATGTATTTTACCTCACTGACGATGACTATTTGCTGACGGGAGCCATTGAAAAAGTTCTCGATTTCATTTTTCAGTTTCAACCTCTGGGATTCAAATGTAGTTTGCTCGTCTACCAGATTCAAAGCCATGCTGCCTATTTATACGGGCCTTATGCACGAAGTTTTGTGGCTGAGCCGGATGATTACGAAAGTCAATCCAGGATATTTTGGAATGCGCACATAGCCACCTGTACCTGTATCAAAAGGGAGGTACTTGACCTGGAGTTGTATGAGAAGAATCTCTCCAACTTTTATCCTTCCATGATGTTCATGTGTATGGCCAGAGAGCGGTTGGGTTATTTGCATGAACCTATTGCTGTTCATACCTGGGAAAATGAAGTTTTTTGGGATGACGGAATCCGTCCGGAAGAGTCGGGAAAGCTGGTTGCCTACCGGGGAGATCTGTTACAGATATTTGAGCATCGGGTCCCAAAAGGGTTTCTGGTTGCATGCGAAGGACAAATCAACAGATATTCACTCAATTACGCCCCGATTGTGCGCTTTCTTAGTCCTCAGGAGCAGCATGCCCGAAAACTAAGCTATAAAATGCATGCTTTTAATCTGAGGTACTCAGCCCTGGTAAAAAGAACACTTGTGCCCATAGACAAATGGATCAGGACCAGTCTGGCAAGGTTTCTATCAGAACTTGCTTTATTATTTGGGAAGTAACCGATTAACGTACTGGTTCTTTTTCTGGCCGGAGGTAAATGAAATTTTTACCATAGAACTGCGCATAGGAATAAGATTTGTATTCCTTTAAAGAACCAAACTCTTTTCCGAGAATTACTGGATTTGGTGCAGTACAAAGGGTTTTTGGATGGGCTGTATTCCATTGTACTTCACAGCTTTTTGTTGGGCAGGCAAGGATGGTTTCCTGTTCAGTTTTGTATTGGGACAGAAAAGAGGCAGCCTCACCGGATTGCAGATCTGAAAATCCTGCCCTTAGATTATTTCGGGTTGGGTCCCACAAAACCAGCAGAATTAAAACCAGCTGGATGCCTGCTACAAGGCCGGGTTTCATTGAAAATCTTGAAGCAAGCAATAACCTGCCCCAATAGAAAGAAAAGCCAAAAATGGCATACGTCATTACCTGAATAATGGCATTGATGGCCCTGGGAGGAAGTTCACCCGATTGATAACAAACTGCAATAGGCAATAAGAAACCAATGGTCAAAAGGAAACCCACCAGGAATCCA
>JBIPNA010000099.1:0-10520 GCA_044375665.1 Catalimonadaceae bacterium | reverse complement strand
GACGTGGGAAACCTACTTTCAGCAGGGCATTGTGGTAAGCAATCTTGGTTTCAGTAGGCACAAAATGCGCCAGCCCCTGCATGGCATCGCGTGGGCATTCGTTCAAAATGATTTGTGGCATGGTGTTTTGAAAATCAGGCACCCAGTTTTTCAAGCAGTTGTTCCCAACGGGCCGTGGCAGAATCCAAAGCCTTTTTTACTGTTTCATAATCCGACTGAAGTTTTTTCAAAAGCTCCGGTTGGTTGTAGGCCGAAGGCATGGCCATTTCCTTCTCCAGATCCTCTTTCTTAATTTCCAGTTCGTTGATCTGTTGTTCTATCTGATCCACCTCCTTTTTCAGTTGACCATTGTTGGGTGCAGATGCAGTTGTCGCCGGTTTGGACTCCTGCGCCGGTTTTGGCTTTTTATCTGGCGAAACGGGAAGGGGTGCCGCATTTTTGGTCCGCTCCTCCAGCCAATATTCATACTCCTCAAAGGTGCCGGGATATTCCTTCAACTGCTGGTCTTCGATAAACCAGATGGTATTCGCAATCTGTTCCACAAAAAACCGGTCGTGACTGATTACCAGAAAGGTTCCCTGATACTGCTGTAATGCCTGGATCAGGATGTTTACCGATACCATATCCAGGTGGTTGGTTGGCTCATCCAGCAAAAGAAAATTGGCATTCGACAATAGGGTTTTGGCCAATGCCACCCTGCTTTTCTCCCCTCCCGAAAGGACTTTGATTTTCTTAAAGACATCGTCGCTTGAAAACAAAAAACAGCCCAGAATTCCCCTCAGCTCCATTTCAGTGCGGGCAGTTCCGGTTTGCTGAAGTTCTTCGAG
Organism: Catalimonadaceae bacterium; assembly: GCA_044375665.1. Taxonomy (GTDB): domain Bacteria; phylum Bacteroidota; class Bacteroidia; order Cytophagales; family Flexibacteraceae; genus CAMDMI01. The sequence goes on along the minus strand of JBIPNA010000099.1, from coordinate 9,693 downwards.
CAGGTTGTTTTCCAACCGCAAGGCCTCCAGCTGGTGCTGGGCATAGAAGGTATCCCTTACATTATGGCCCACAATTCTTTGTCCTTCAAACGGTTCCGATCCGTTTACAATTCGAAGCAAAGTCGATTTTCCTTTTCCATTGGCCCCGATAAAGGCAATTTTCTGGCCCCTTTCAATGCGGGCTTCGGTGTTTTTGAAAATTACTTTCGACCCATAAGCCTTGCTCATGTGTTCAATGGTAACCACATTTCGGCCCGAGGGTGTGTCGAACGTAAACCGGAAATTAACTTTGGCGTTTTCATCCACCACATCGTCCACCAGTTCGAGTCTGGAGAGTGCCTTTACCCGGCTTTGCACCTGCCGGGCTTTAGAAGCCTTGGCTTTAAAACGTTCAATAAACCGCTCCGTCTGTCTTATTTTAGCCTGCTGGTTTTCGTAAGCACCTTTTTGAATTTCGTTGCGAAGGGCTTTTTCTTCCAGGTAAAAAGAATAGTTACCGGCATACACATTCAGTTTTGCGTTGGCCACTTCCACCGTAATATCTACCGTATTGTCAAGAAAATACCGGTCGTGGCTAACTACAATATAGGCACCTTCATAGCGCTCAAGGTATTCTTCAATCCACTTAATTGAAGGAAGATCCAGGTGGTTGGTGGGCTCATCCAACAGCAGCAGAGACGGTTTTTGCAACAGCAGTTTGGCCAGCATGACCCGCATTCGCCAGCCTCCCGAAAAAGAGCTCAGTGGCGCCTGAAGTTCGGCCGTCGGGAAACCAAGGCCTTCCAGCAATTCTTCCGCCCTGGCCTGAAGAGTAAAACCATCCAGTCGCTCGTATTCCTCCTGCAGTTCGCCCAGCTTTTCCACCAGTTCTTCGCGGTAGTTGGTTTCCATTTCATGCAGCACCTTCTCCATTTCCTCGTGTATGTCGAGGGCCCGCTGAAAAGCCTGCATCACCACATGAAGAATCGAATCCTGGGTTTGGTAAGAAAGAAGGTCCTGGTTCAGAAAGCCGATGGTGCAGTCTTTGGCCATAGAAATAGAACCGCCATCTGGCTGGTATTCACCCGTAATGATGCGCAACAGGGTCGATTTTCCGGTACCGTTGGCCCCGATCAGTCCAATTTTATCACCGGGTTTAATGTGGAGACTGGCCTCGTCGTACATAGCACGGGCCCCAAAGTGGAAGGAGAGGTTTGTTATCGAAATCATGGCAAACGGGCCGCAAAGGTAGGCCAAAGCAAACAGGATTGAAAGCCGGCAAGGTTTGCTTTTCATTAGGGGGTGCCGGCTCCTGACGTCGCCGTCGGGCCATTCGCTCCAAATCCTCGTCCGGGCCGGCTCCCACCCGTTTTCTGACTTACCCGACTTTCGGCCCTTCCTGCGGGTTTTCCGCTGTTGTCCCTCACCCGGGTTAGTTTTTGAAGCGCAACATTTGTGATGGTTGGTTTTTCCTGAGTGTAAAAGCCCTTTTGTGTGAATTTAACACGAGAACAACACGAGAACAGAGTGGGTTTTCCTTTGCTCAACACGGGCATGGCATTTTTAGAAGGCGCAGGCTCCGCCTGGGTTTGTGTTTCTCAAATCAGCAGGCGGTTTCTGAATAATCATTTCAATCTTTCTTCAACGTTGGGTTAAACATTAGGCTGTCCGTGATGTACCGAAGGGCATCGCGGACGAAGATAGTGCGGATTTGTAATCCGCCAACCTGCTGTTTCCCTTGATTAGCCCATTTTCTCCGTAATGTTCCGCAGGGCATTGAGGACGGCCCAGGGCCGGCGCACGTTGGGAAGGGTTCTGTTGTTAAGGACGAGCGTCGGTTCTGTGCTTTTTATTGTTTGAATTGACCGGAGCTTCTTTGACTGAACGGTTTTGTTTGGGAGCCGTTCTCCTTCTTTTTGGCTTGATCCAAAAAGAAGCAAAAAGATCAAGAACATCCAATCGGCCAGCCCGCAAGGCCTCCGCTCCCCCGTGGATGTTCGGGCCGACACACGAAGGAAAGTTATCCGTTGTTGGGACGAGCGTCGGTTTTTGGTGGTATTTGTTTGGGATAATTGACCGTAGCTTCTTTGACTGAACTGCTTTATAGTGAAGCCGTACTCCTTCTTTTTGGCTTGATCCAAAAAGAAGCAAAAAGATCAAGAACATCCAATCGGCCAGCCCGCAAGCCCTCTGCTCCCCCGTGGATGTTCGGGCCAACGCACACAGGGACGTTATCTTTTGTTGAGGACGAGCGTCGGTTCTGTGCTTTTTATTGTTTGAATCGACCGTAGTTTCTTTGACTGAACGGTTTTGTTTGGGAGCCATTCTCCTTCTTTTTGGCTTGATCCAAAAAGGTCCGGAAAATCATATCAGTGTGCCCGAAATCAATCTTCTTCCCCGTCGAGCCAGTCGCGGGTATCTTCTTTCCATTTCCGGAGTTTTTCTTTCCAGGCTTTGCGCTCCTTTTTCCGTACCAGTCGGATGGCAAACGAAGATTGAAATCCGAAAAGATCCGGGTGGCCATCCAGCTGAACCAATGGCCTGAAATCGTATGATATGTGCACCGGAATCAGGTTGAATTTATACTCCAGTCCTACCATGGCCCCAACACCCCAGAAGGCATTGAGGTTTTGGGCATCCACTTTCACAAAACCAGCATGCGGACCAACGCCAAAAAACGCATTCAACCTTCTCCCCAGAATCCTCGAATGCACCCTTGGCACAAAGGCAGCGCCCATTTCTTTCTGCCTGAATTCCACCAGGCCCTCCACCGTCACATACCGAAAAAGCCGTTGAACCACCGAAAGGCCCACCGAAGTTTCATCCAGCCTTACCCCGGCCGAGCGCACATATACCTGAGCCTGCACCTCCCGGGCGCAAAGCATGGCCATCCATCCAATCCATATCCAACGCATAAATGCAAAAGAGGGCAAAAAATGGCAGTCCCGAAACTAAGCGTCCGGCACGGAATTCCCTGCTTCATTCTTTAGCCACTGCATGGCTTTTGGCAGATCGTCCGGACTGTCGATGCCGAGGCTTTCGTATTGACTGAGGCCCACCTGAACAGAAAATCCGGCCTGAAGCCAGCGAAGTTGTTCGAGGCTCTCTGCCATTTCGAGCGAACCCGGAGGCAATGCAGATAAAACCGGCAAAACATCAGCTTTAAATCCATACAACCCAATGTGTTGGAAGAATTGGGCATGATCGGGCCATTGTGGCGGGGCTGCCTGGCGAACGTAGGGAATGGGATTTCTGCTAAAGTACATGGCCTTGTTCCGGGCATCGAAAACCACCTTCACCACATTCGGATTCTGAATGGCTTCCGGGTCCCTGAGCGGTCGGGCCAGGGTGCCGATACCCGCATCGCTTTCTCTTAAACAACCGATCAGTTCCCCTATTTGCTGAGGTGCCAGAAAGGGTTCGTCACCCTGTACATTAAGCACCCAGGAGGGCTTGAAAGTAATTTTCGATAAAACTTCTGCACAGCGGTCGGTTCCCGAAGGACAATCGGGGGAGGTCATTACCACCTCTCCCCCAAACCGGCGGACTTCGGCGGCAATGCGTTTATCGTCTGTGGCTACCAGGACTTTATCAACCTGCGGGCATGCCAGTACCTGTTGGTAAACCCGTTCGATCATGGTTTTCCCACCCAAATCGATCAGAGGTTTCCCTGGAAAGCGGGTGCTGGCAAACCGGGCAGGAATAATGGCGAGAATAGACATGTAAAAATGTTTAAGGTTTCGGGGCGGACGGTTCGGAAAAATTTCTTTTCAAGTCGGACTCATTTTCGGCAGGCAAGTAAGGGAATGTCCCGAAAATGGAGGGAAGGAATTGGGGTTTGAAGAGGCTTTGAGCGGAGCTTCCCGAAAACAAAAATTATCGGGAGAATCAGACTTTTGGGACAGCTGGTTTTGACTTGCCCAATGCCTGTTGTCTGGGTAAGGACAGTCTGGAACACCTTAGATATATTGTGTTTGATATTGATAAAATCCAATTTCATTTATTTTTCTGATTTTAGAGTTTTTTCGGGAAACCCAGGGAATAATGTGAAGGACTTTTTGGTTGGTATAAAAACAATTTTGTTTCCCTGGCCTGTTTGTTTCTGGTGCAAGACCAGGTATGAAAAAACCTTCTCAATCCCGAAAACACTGCAAACAAGCCAAAAAACGCACATGAGAAGATGAGCCGGAAAACGGAAGGATAGATTGTTTTGAAAGGAAGATTTTTTTGAAAAATATGTGTAAGCCCCCAAAAGACTCTGTTTGTCGAAAAACTGCTGTTTTTGCTCACATATTTTTCATGCTGCCAATTTCTTTTTCTTATTTTTGTCACTTAGTACATTTTACCCGATTAACCAGATTGACCATTTGAATACACTTTGACGCTTTCCTTTTTTTTAGTTGTTTGATTTTCAGACTGCTTTTTGAAAGTAGCCTGGGTTTTTTACCCCTTAAATTTCAGGAAACGCCAGTGATTTCGGTGGGACGGTCGTATTGTAAGTTATGCGATTAAGATTTTACTGTGCCACCAGATTCCATCATCAGAGGTTCTTATGCACTTCTGATGAAACAGGTCTGTTTCATCGCGGATTTTCCCGGATCTTCAACAGTATCTCTTTGCTTCTAAGGTCAATATTTGTGACGGTACAGGCGGCTTCAACTTTCGATCCGCGTGGTGTCCGCTGTTACTTCCAAAACCTTTTTTTCGGTCTTTCCGTGTTTTTACCCGGGATGCGTTTTCAGACCGGGCGTTATATCCCGATTCCCCTCAGCCAGAAAAATTCTACCCTTTAGAATAGCCATTTGATTTTATGTTAAAACATTTTGCCAACATGAGAATCTCTTCAAATCAAATCAATCAGCAAGCTTACCGGTTTCAGGCGGCATTGCTGTTTTTTGTATTTTCTTTTCTGTTTGCTGCACAAGCATTTGGTCAGTTTTCATTTTCTGACAACGCTTCCAGCTATGGCGGAACCTGGCCCAACGGCTCCAATTTTGGAACTGGCTACAATGCCTGGGCTATTTCCTCGGGTGGGGCAAATGCGGGAACATTTATCGGTAACCCTGCCTCCAACGGAATGGGTACAGCCGGCATCGGGACTACTGCTTTTGGTGTTTTCGGGCATAGCGGAAACACCGTGAATGCCGTTCGCTTTTTCGGTGCGGGCGGAACCAATGTGCCCATGCAAATCGGGGATGTATTCAGTTTTCACTGGGCCATGAATTTTGATGCCGGCGGAGGTTTCAAGGGTTTCGATTTGCGAGCAGGGGGAACAACCGTTTTCAATGTGAACAATGGGGGAAGTGCGACCATCACCACCACCAACGGAAACGCCAACACCGTCTATGGGACCGATGCGATGTTGGTTACGCTCACCCGGACCTCATGGACACAATACTCCTTTACCATGACCTCTCGAAGCGGTGGGGCAACCTTTTCCACTACAATCTCTTCGGCATTAGACATCAACAACATCAATATCTATTGTGGAAATCAGCCGGATAATCTGGGGCAGCGCAACATTTATTTTAACAACTTCAATTTTACAAAGGCCGCTCCTTATGAAACAAATTTCAGTTTGACCGATACCCGAATTCTAACTGGTTCTTCCAATCTAACCAAGCAAGGTACCGGAAATTTAACCTTAAACGCAGCCAACACATTTTCAGGCAATACCATCATCAATGCGAACTCTTTGATTGTCAATAATGACAATAACTTTGGAGCAGTCCCGGGTTCTGCCACTACCGATAAAATTCAGATTGGAAATGGGACCTTGGCCATCAATACAACCCTTACCGTAAATGCCAACAGGGGCATCAACCTTGCGAATGCGGCCAGTACCATTGATGTAGCAGCCAGCCAAACCGGTACCTACAATGGAATTGCAGCCGGAAGCGGTGGATTGACCAAGACCGGAACAGGAATCCTTTTACTGGGAGGTGCAAATACCTATTCGGGAACAACAACCGTTTCTGCAGGAACTTTACGTTTTGGAGCCGCAGGCGTGATTCCCAATACCAGCAATGTGGTCATGTCTGGAGGAACACTTAGTACCGGTGCCACTACGGGTAATGCTGAAACCATGGGAACCCTTCAGTTGACCGCCAGTTCAACCCTTGCATTGGGAACAGGTTCACACAACATTAATTTCGCCAACAGCAGCGCGGTCTCCTGGACCGCCAATACCCTTTTGACCATTACCGGATGGACAGGAACCAACAACGGGAATTCATCCGGAACCGCAGGAAGGGTCTTTATAGGCAGTGGTTTTGGGGGAGTTACCGGAGTTCAGCTATCCAGGATCCGGTTTAACATCAGTTCCGTTTTGTATGGGGCTATGCAATTGAGCACAGGCGAGATTGTTCCTTCGGGAGGACAGGTTTTGTATTATGGAGGCGCTACCGGAACCTGGACAGGCGCGGTTTGGGGCACAGCAGAAGGAGGTCCATATACAACCGCATGGACAACCGGAAGGCATGCGATATTTAATATTCCAAGTGCAAATACTTTAACTTTTGCCACGACAAATGTGGCTGCAATCACTTATAATGAAAATATCGTAATTGCTGGTACCGGCACTTTAGGCCTTGGACCTGCTGGGGGTGCCGTTGGACCTATCTACGTTGAGACAGGAAAAACAATGACATTGGTTTCTAACCTCAACTTTTCCACAGCAGCAGGAACCGGGTTGATAAAAAATGGAGGTGGAGTCCTGATTTCGGTAAGTGCGAATGCTACTGGCATTCCTGCAGGACTAACTTTGAATGCTGGTACGATAGGAATTGGAGGAACAAACGCTCTGGGTTCTGGTACAATTACTATAAATGGTGGTGCACTTTCTACCAATACCGCCACTGCCAGAGCTCCTTTGAATGCAGCTATTGTTGTCAATGCTAATTTTCAGTTTGGGGATGCAACAAATCTGGCCGCGGGAACAGGAAATTTAACATTTACTTCAACCGTCGCTCTTGGCAGTAGTGTTACCCGTACCATAACCTTAGGAAATACAGGTACTTATTCTTTAAATGGTATCATCAGCGGAACCAGTTCCAATCTGACTCTTGCCGCAACAGCTGCGGGTACCCTGGCTTTGGGCGGAGTTAATACCTATGGAGGAAATACAACCATTAATGGAGGTACATTAAGGCCAACCGTGGCCGGGGCACTGCCCACCACCACAGGGCTTTCTTTTGCAAATACGGCCGGTGCCATACTCGACCTTTCAACAAATGGCCTTGCACACTCCGTAGTGTCAGTTTCGGGAGGAGGTACCACCGGAGGAAACATTGCTTTCGGGGCGGCGACCACCACAACGCTTACAGCCAACCAATCTACCAATACGACCTATGGCGGTCTGATTTCCGGAGCCTCCCTGACCACAGGCGGCCTTGTTAAAACCGGAACGGGTGTCCTCACGTTCACAAATACCGGGCATACATACTTAGGAACAACCACCATCACAAATGGTGAACTTCGCCTGAATCCATCTTCTACAACAGCAACATTTGCTTCTCAGGTCGTATTGAATGGTGGAAAACTTTCCTCCACCTCCATTGCCACCAGTACAACCTGGACAAGTTCCTCTACCTTAAACCTGAATGCCAACTCTACCATTGACCTGGGCTCTAATGTACATTCCCTGGTTTTTGCCAACAGCAGTGCTGTAACCTGGGCTGGTTCTACCCTGGTTATCAATGGCTGGACAGGCACCGGAGGAGTTACCGGAACAGCCGGTAAGATTTTCTTTGGCAATACATCTGGTACGTTGAACGGCGGACAGCTGGCAAAAATTTCCTTTACCGGTTTTCCTGGTACACCAATTTTGTTGGGCACAGGAGAGCTCGTCCCTGCAGTTGCCGGAGTTTCTTATACATGGAATGGTTCGGCAGGAAGTTCCTGGACCGATCCTGCCAACTGGACGCCTGGAACTTCCGTTGCTGGTCCTACTGCATCAGACAATGCAACAATCCCGGATGTTGGAAGCTACACCAATGCGTTGGTGGTTTCCGGCTCCCTGTCTTGCTTCGATTTTACGGTTCAGGCCAATGGAACCTATTCCATCGGGGCAGGAGCAAGTCTGACCGTTGGAGGCGCTTATGGGTACAGCAGCAGTACAGCTCCCACCTTTAATTGCACAAGTACCCTGAATCTGGCGGGTTCAGGTACCGTTACCATACCTGCCCATGCTTACGGAAATCTGAATGCCAGCGGAGGCGACCGCATCCTGGCATCTTCTGGTACCATCGGTATTTGCGGGACTTTTACCCGGGGTGCAGGGGCTTATACCTTAACTGGATCAACGGTAGACTTCAATGGAGCCGGAGCCCAAACCATCACTGTCGGCACATACAACAATTTAACCATCAGCAACAACAGGAGTACTGCTACCCTGACTTCTCCGGCCGGAACCATAGCGGTGGCCGGTACATTTGATGTATCTACATTGAGCAACTATGTTGCCTCCATCGATGCCGCCAGCATATTCAACTTTACTTCTGCCGGAGCCCAAACCATTCCAGCTTTCTTTTACGGACAGTTGAACAACACCGGAAATGGAAACAGAACATGGGCTTCGTCCGGAACCATCGACATTGCCCAGGGATTTTCTCCCGGAACCGGCACGCACACCATTACCAGCTCAACCGTCCGCTATTCCAATACTGCAGCCACCACCTGGAACCTGACTTCATTTACAACCAATGTGGCCGGCCGCCAGTACAATAACCTGATTTTTGCCGGGGGAGCCTCGACCAACTGGTCCAATAATGGAATTACTTTAGGTGTGGCCGGAAATCTCAACATCACCTCCGGGACTTATATAGTAGGTTCTGCGGGTGGGGCTGGTATATTAAATGTTGACGGAACCTTTACCATTGATGGAGGGACCATCAACCTGTCCAACTCTGCCACCAATGCCGGAACCATCAACCTGACGGGGAATTTTGTCCAGTCTTCGGGAACATTCAACAAAAGTGGAGCCGCAACGGGAACTTTCAACTTCAGCAGAGCTTCGCTTAGCCAAACCATTTCGCAATCTGGTGGCACCATTACCAATAACGGAACGACCTGGAATCTGGGAACGGGAGCCACCACCAATACCGTTCAACTGGCTTCAAATTTTGTAACAGGTGCCGGAACCATCAATGTCCGCCAAAATGCGACGCTTGATTTTCAAGCTTTTGAATGGAGTGGAACCTCAGCCTTTACTTCTACAGGAACTTCGCCAGGGGCAACTTTGGTAACCGCACATTTATCTGGGATCAATGGCAACGGAGCTTCCGGTTCGGTGCGGGTCTCGGGTACAAAAACATTCTCCTCCGGAACCAACTACACTTTTAATGCGACTTCGCCCCAACAATCAGGAACGGCTTTAAATGCTGGTTCAGGCTTATCCGTCCGTAATCTGACCATCAACAATCCTACGACAGTAACCATAACAAGCTCCGGAGGGACAGGTAACTCTACAGATGCTGTGCAGGTAACCAACCAGCTGGACCTGCAACAAGGCATTGTAATTCTGGATACCCGGGATCTTCAGCTAAACTCTGCCACAACCATTGCCGGTGCTCCATTCAGTGCATCAAAAATGATTGTGACCATCGGGGCATCCAATCGGTTTAACGGGAGACTTGTCCGTACTTTTAACAACGGCCCTCAATCCAACCTGACTTTTACATTTCCATTGGGTGATATCACCGGAACAGCAGAATA
>JBIPNA010000098.1:0-10556 GCA_044375665.1 Catalimonadaceae bacterium | reverse complement strand
TTAATCCTGCCGCACCGGTAAACAGAATGGACAGCTGCCTGATGTGCGCTTTCTGATAAATGGATGCACTATCGGAATCAAAATGCTCCACAGATTCGGATTCAGCTGTGGGCAGGCTTTTAAAATAGGTTTCCATTGCAGAGAAGTAGTTAAGGTAAGCGATTTTCAATTTTTCCTGGCCAGAAAAACCAGGAATATGACCAATTCTCTCCTTACCTTCAGATATTTTTTGAATTATGGCGGCTTTATCCAGGATTAACTTTTTTAAATGCCCCTCGAGGAGCATCAATTTAGTATAAGATAAAAAACGGCTGGAAACATCGAAAGTGGGTTCCCTAAGGGGGGCAAGATATACTAAGACTTTTTCGTTGGTCTGAGCTTCGGCCACCCTTCCAGCAAATAAAATCGCTGAACTGGTCCAAAAAAACATAATAAGAATACACTTAGATTGTTTAAAGATGTTCGATATCATAAACCTATTATAATCTGTCAATGAATAAAATTTTGGGTTGCCCTGGAGTACATAATTGTATAAAAAAATTACAAAATTATTAGGTCAACAAGGTGATAGAGGGGAAAAACGGAGTTTCTCCTCAGTGATCTCTTTCAAAAGCAACAACCAGTCCGCGTGAGGGATAGAAGCGGCAGCCCGGAACCCGGAACGCCGGAAGAATGGGTAGAGATGATGAGGTTCATTTTGGAGCGGACCGGGTGAGGACTACAGCGGAAAGCCCGACGGCGACGAAGGAAGCCGGCACGCCCTGATGTCTACCCTTTTGGAACGGGATACCATTCCAGCAGATCTTGCCAGATGCGGTGGGTGGGCAGACCCATGACGGTGAAATAAGAACCCTCGATGCGCTGGCACCCGACCATACCAATCCATTCCTGAATGCCATAAGCGCCTGCTTTATCGTAGGGCGGATGGTTTTGAATGTACCAATCTATCTCGGCAGGCAGCAAGGTGCGAAACTGAACCTGTGCAGTATCGACCCGATGAACTTCACGTCCGGTTTCGAGGAGACAGTATCCGGTAAACACCTGGTGTGACTTTCCGGAGAGGCTTTGCAACATGTAGCGGGCTTCGGCTGCATCGGCTGGCTTATTGAGGATTTGCCCTTCCAGGTGCACCACAGTGTCGGCAGCGAGCACCAGCGCTTCGGGAACCTGGGCCCAGACTTCCCGGGCTTTGCGAAGGGCCAGCAATCCGGGAACTTCATCAGCCGGGGTAGATTCGGGGAAGGATTCGTCGCAATGGGATGCAAGAACCTGAAAAGGGAGTCCGAGGGCCTGGAGCAAAGATTGCCGCCTTGGAGACGCGGACGCCAACACCAAAGGTTTGGGGAGGACAATCATCTATAGCCTCCGGATTGGGGATGCATATCGATCATCTGCCTGGGTTGGTAGGCTACACATCCCAGTTTTTTGCGATGCATTTCGAGAAAAGCTCCTTTTTCGACATTCCAGGCCAGGAGGACGGTGAGCAGATCGGCTGAACACCAGGCCATATAAATGGTGGCGGCAAAAAGCAGCCAGGTATCTACCAGATAAAATGCCAGGGCCATTGGCACAACGCCCATCATGAAAAAAGGGAAAATGAGTCCGAAAATGAAGGGGGTTTTGCGCATGGGTCGCTGGCAACCAATGATGGGAGAAAAGGAATTCCAACGAATGGCGACCCGAAACTCTTCGATTGGGAAACGGGTAAGCGCTTGCCAGGAAAGAAAGTGGAGGGTTTCGTGAAAAATGAGTCCTCCCGAAAAAACCAGAAACAGGTTGGAGAGTGTAAAAAAATTGTCAATGCCCGCTAAAAACAGGTTTGTGCCAAAATTGATGACAAAAATGAAGAGGAATGCGAAGGGAAATAAGATGAAAGGCAGGTTGTACTTGCCCATTTTTTCTTCGGGGACAACCTTTTCTTCAGACACAAAATCGGCGTAATCGAACTCTTCCAGGGCCATGGTTCTACAAAAGTGAAAAAAAACAGCGAACCGAAAAGACATTGGCCAAATTTGCACCCCAATTCTGACCTATGCTTCGATTCTTTACCCTGGCGGCACTCCCCTTTTTTTCGGCAGTGGCCCTTGCCCAGACAAATTCTCCAGCGGAAACGCACCTGAAAAATCTCCGGCAGCTGACTTTTGGCGGAGACAATGCGGAGGCTTACTTTTCTCCGGATGGCAAAAAGCTTTCATTCCAAACCAACAACCCTGCCTGGGGACTGAAATGTGACCAGATTTACTGGCTCCGGCTGGAGGCTCAGGGAAAGGATACTGCTTACCAGCCCCATTTGCTTAGCACCGGCGATGGAAGGACAACCTGCTCCTATTACATGCCCAACAATAAAGATATTCTTTATGCCTCGACGCATAAAGCCGGGAAAGCTTGTCCACCAGCCCCGGCTCCCCGGGCCGACCGGAAATACCTTTGGGCTGTGTATCCTGAGTTTGATGTTTTTGTTGCCACGGAGGCAGGAAAAATTCAAAAACAGCTCACCGATGCCCCGGGCTATGATGCCGAGGCGACTGTTTCGCCAAAAGGAGACAAGATTGTTTTTACCTCCGACCGCAGCGGCGATCTGGAACTCTGGATCATGGATGTGGATGGAAATAACCAGAAACAGATTACTTTCGGGTTGGGATACGATGGCGGGGCGTTTTTCTCCCCCGATGGGCAGCAATTGGTTTTCCGGGCATCCCGTCCCAAAACAGAAGACGAAGTGAAAGAATACAAGGATCTGCTGAAAGAGCACCTTGTAGCGCCTACCAACATGGAGATTTACACCTGCAATGTGGATGGCAGCAACCTGAAGCAGATTACCCAACTGGGAAAAGCCAATTGGGCGCCATTTTTCCACCCTTCCGGAAAAAAAATCATTTTCTCAAGCAACCACCACAGCCAGCGGGGCTATGACTTCCAGTTGTACTCCATTGGGGTGGACGGCCAGGGTTTGGAGCGGATTACGCAGGAGAGCATGTTCAATGCTTTCCCGATGTTTTCACCGGATGGTAAAAAACTGGTTTTCAGCAGCAACCGCAACAATGGCGGGGGAAGGGATACCAATTTGTTTTTGGCGGATTGGGTGGAGTAGTAGGGGTTTTATAACACCTCTTACAAGTCTATTATATCTTGATAAAGCTTCCTTTCTCTGAGGCCACGTTTCCGGAAGAAACTCACCAGGGCAAAAGAAAAGATGAGCTTGATGGTAAAACTTACCGGGCTCCAAATTTTATATATTTGCTCATTTCAAGGATGAAAAAAAGATGAATCGAATAACGGACGTAAACCAATTAGACCTGGAGGCCAGCTACACGTACGAAGATTACCTGACCTGGCGGTTTGATGAAATGGTGGAGCTCATTAAGGGGAAAGTCTTTAAAATGTCGCCGGCTCCTTCAAGATTTCATCAGGATGTTTCAGTGAACCTGACCCATTTGCTGGTCACACACTTAAAAGGTGGACCCTGCAAATTGTATCATGCCCCAACCGATGTTCGCCTTATTACAAAAGGGACTGCAGATAAGGACATTGTTTCTGTTGTTCAGCCAGACATTTTTGTGGTTTGCGATCCAGCGAAAATGGATGAAAGGGGTTGTTTGGGGAGTCCTGACTTTATTATTGAGATTATTTCTCCCGGCACCTCTTCCAGAGATTTAAATTTAAAATTTAGTCTTTATGAAAAGGCAGGCGTCCTGGAATATTGGGTGATTTTTCCAAACGATCACATTATTGAATGCTTTTTACTCGAAAATGGAGCGTATAAAAAATCGGGGGTTTACGGGGAAGAAACGTTGGTACCGGTCCAATCCATTCAGGGTCTGAATCTGGAATTGGAAGAAATTTTTAAGCGATAGTCCCTTTACCCGGATTTCTCAAATAACGGCACTGATCGGGCTGGATTTGGTGAAATAAAAATATTGACTTAGCAGGATTCATCTTTTTGCTTTAGAGATTTTTGTTTTAGAAAATTATCTAAAGCAGATTTTTCTAAAGCCATTCTCTATTTTCAACCTGTCAAAATTCCCAACCACTTACCCATCCATTTTTTTTTGAATGGCTTGAAGGCATTGGTTTGGCCCAAACCGAAACGGGTTTAATATAGAATTTTGTACCAAAAAAATGTGGGTCAATTTAAAAACCAGATACAAAAACCTAAAAACCACCCATCTGCCACGCTCACCACTTTTATTGTTAAATCCTCCTCCGCATTCCGCCCCTCTCATTCTGCAATTCACTATGCGAAACCGGCAACTGCCGGTTTCTTCGTTTCGGGGGGAAGGCGGACAAGACACCTTTGTATCATCAAAAAAAAAACAAGTCGAACAATTTAATCTGCTATTCATATGAAAACGATCCTTTTCTTCTCCGCTATCTTATTCAGCCTTACACTCCATCAGGCATCTGCTTCAGCAGGCAAAAACGAACAGAAGACAACCAAAAGCAAGCCGGCAACCATCTGCAAGACTTCGGCCACCATGGCCTTTCAATCGAATATTTTTCAAAACGCACAAGGCAGGGTGAGCGTGGTAGTTCTTGATACAGAGCCTACCCCGATTACCCTCCAGGTTTTTGATGGGGCCAGCAATGTGCTTTTTACCAAAGAGCTTCAGGAAGATTCTGTCCGGCAGGACATCCAGATGAAAGAACTGGAGTCAGGGCAATACACGATTGCGCTGTCCAGAAATGGGGAGTGCTTCACGAAAACGGTGACGGTGAAGTAACTCATCCGGAAGCCCCGATTCCTGATTGGGGCTTCCTCTTGTATATTGCAGCCATCGATGACGACCACCAGCATGCGCCTTCCTCTGACCGGCAGTTTTTTTAGCCGGATCTGGACATGGTTTTCGGTATTTTTGATGGCTGAGGCCAGTATCCTGGTGGTAAACGCCCTTCTGGCGCTCATTTATAAGAAATTCGTTTGGGGTTTTGACAGTTTTATCCATGCCAGCACTGTATTGCTGGCATTTGTGATTTTGTTCACCATCCGGTATTTCAACAAAATGCTGGACAGAGAACTTCCCTGGGAAAACAATGTGACCATCCGTCTTTTTGTGCAGCTGGCAGGGAACCTTGGGGTGACTTTGTTTTTCTCTTTGTTTCTGCGGAACCTCCTTTTGTTTTTAGCCCGCTCCGGTACAAAAAATCCTGGCTTTGTGCGCTTGCAGGATGAGATCCTGGTTTCCCTTGTCGTTTCGTTTTTCACATTACTTGTGGTTTTGATAGACCTGGGCATTTATCTGATGGGTCAGTGGAAAAAATCGGCCACGGAAGCAGAGCGGTTTAAACAGGAAAACCTGGAGTTTCGGTTTGACAGGCTGCGAAATCAGGTGAATCCCCACTTTTTGTTCAATAGCCTCAACACCCTGGCTTCGCTGGTGTACAACGACCCGGATACTGCTTCCGACTTTATCCGGCAAATGGCCAAAGTATATCGCTATGTGCTGGAGAACAGAGACAAAGAAGTGATTACGCTTGAGGAAGAACTGTTGTTTCTGGAAGCCTATCTGTACCTGGTGAAAATCAGATTTGAGGAAGGTATCCGTTTTGAAATGGACATTCCAGCCGGGCTTTCACATCACTACCTTCCCCCAATGACCCTTCAGCTCCTCATTGAAAATGCCCTGAAGCACAATGTGGTATCGGCTTCCCGCCCGCTTACCATCAGGATAAAAGGAACAGGCAACCGCCTTTCGATAGAAAATAACTTACAGACAAAACTGACCCCTGAGCCGAGTACCCGGACCGGTTTGGAAAACATTAAAAGCAGATATGCATTTCTGACGGCCGAACCTGTGGAGATATTGCACGGATCGGAAATTTTTAGCGTGAGTATTCCGCTTCTGGCGAAACATCAAAAAACACGAAACCAATGAAAATACTGATAGTGGAGGATGAACCGCATGCGCAAAAAGAACTTAAGCGCATTTTGGAGAAAGTAAGGCCAGGAATGGAAATCCTGGGCATGGCCGATGGTATTGAAACAGCGGTTTCTATGCTTTCAAGGTTTCAACCAGACCTTATTTTTATGGACATCCAGCTTTCAGATGGGCAGAGTTTTGAAATTTTCAACCGGACAGAAGTGAATTGTCCGGTCATTTTTACCACGGCATATGATGCGTATGCCCTTCAGGCCTTTAAATCGAACGGGATAGACTACCTGCTCAAGCCTATTGAGCCGGAAGACATACGGAAAGCACTGGATAAGTTTGACATGGTAAGGGCCAGCGGACAAGGCATGCCGGCATTTCAGGCAGACCAGCTCAGGCAACTGCTGCAACCGGGTGGTTCAGGATATAAAACCCGGTTTATGACCAACATTGGTGACCGGATCCGGTTTTTAAACGATACCGAAATAGCTTATTTTCAGGCAGACAATGAAGTGGTTTTCATGGTAAGCCACGATAAGAAAAAATACATTGTCAATCATACCCTCGAACAACTGGAGCCGATGTTGAATCCGGCACAGTTCTTCCGCATCAACCGAAGTTATATTGTGCATGTAGACAGCATTGCCGATATCCACAAGCATTTCAACTCCAGGCTGAAGTTAAAACTTCAGCCAGAACCTGAAGATGAAATTCTGGTTTCAAGGGCCCGGGTCGGAGCTTTTCTGGCCTGGATTGGTCAATAATTTACTGATTGAATTCATGAAAGCTGCCCGACCCTCCTCTTCAACCTTGCCGGCAATCCTCTTGATGCTGGCTTTAGGTCTTTGGGGTTGCGGAACGACGACCCTGGAGATATCAGAAATCCCCCCCAATACCCCTGCGGGTTCAAACCTTTACGTGGCAGGGAATTTCAACCTTTGGGATCCGGGAGACGGGAATTTTCAAATGCAAAAACTGCCGGATGGAAAATTTTACATTACCGTCCCTAAAGGCTGGGGAACTGTAGAATACAAGTTTACCCGGGGCGACTGGACAACGGTAGAAACAGATGGTTGCGGAAATGCTGTAGGCAACAGAGCCCTTGAAATTGGCTGGGATGTTTTTCTCTGGAACAACAATGATACGGTTTTCCACACCATTGACTCCTGGGACGACCAGACCCCTACAGATTGTGACCGGGTGACGTTCAGGATAAAAAAATTGCCGAAGGAAACCCCCGCAGCCGACAAAGTTTTTCTTGCAGGAAGCTTTAACGACTGGCATCCCAACGATCCGGATTTTGCTTTCAGAAAAGATTCCAAATCAGGCCACTTGTTTCTGGACTTGCCCAGGACCCAAAGAGAAATAGAGTATAAAATAACAAGGGGACAATGGGATCGTGAAGAGGTTGATTTGAATGGGGATCGGGTTCCAAACCGGAAGTTTGTTTTTGGAGCAGAAGATACCATGGACCTGGAGATAACCGGCTGGGTAGATCTGAATCCTGGTCTTGAAAGCCGGTTTGTATCTTTCATGGTGCAGACTCCTTTGGGCACGCCCAGTGCCGACCCCATTTATATTGTCGGAAACTTCAACAAATGGATCCCGGGCGATCCCCGGTTCAGGATGCAGAAACTGGGACCCAACCTCTTTTTTATCCGGATAAGGAAACCAGAAGGGGAAATGGAATATAAATTTACCCGAGGTCCCTGGGGAATGGAAGAAGTGGATGTTTATGGAAACCATATCAACAACCGGCGGCTACGGACTTCGGCCGATACTGTGAAAATTGCCATCCCTGAATGGCTGGACATTCCTGTAAACCAGACGTTCTCTGTCAGCCGCGAGGAAATGGATTTTCTGATCAATAATCCGAATATGATGGCCTTCCCTGTCATGACAGGCAAGGGTGAAAAAGCAGTAAAATTCAAGCTGCAGGCTGATATCGACAAGCCAGAACAGGTTTACATCAGGGTAGTCTTGCCACTTTCACCCGGAAACCATAACTATGGCATCACCGACATCATTGCGCCAAATTCAGTAATCAATATGGTTTGCCCCGAAGGCGCAATACTATATGCCTGCGAAGGCCCCTATTGGAACGACAAACGCCCAAGGGAGAAAAAAATCGTACAGGTGACAACCGGGATGGAGGGAAAAGGGATTTTTGTCAGCGACTTTCTGCCTGCACGTGTAGGAGCCGGCGATCCAAAGAGATAGGAGAATTGAGCGGGATACCGGAAATCACCGTAGTATTGCAGGCCAAGCGCTATGAATTTTTTTACGAACTTCGGTAAGTATTTCCTTTTTCTGTCCAGCACCGTGCGAAACAGGGAGCCCTTTCGGGTTTATCCCCGCCTGATTCTGGATGAAATGGTCAAGATAGGAACCAATTCCTTCATCATTGTGGCCATTGTCTCCACCTTTATCGGGATGGTGACATGCCTGCAAACAGCAGACAACCTTGTTAGTCCGCTCATCCCTTTATACGTTATTGGGACAATCGTGCGGGATATGACTTTGCTGGAACTGGCCCCCACATTTACATGTGTTGTACTGGCAGGGAAAGTGGGGTCAAATCTGGCCGGAGAAATTGGTTCGATGCGGATAACCGAACAGATAGACGCAATAGATGTAATGGGCATCAATTCGGCCAGCTATCTTATTCTGCCCAAAATGATTGCAGCCTGCATCATGATTCCTGCATTGTGTATTTTATCTGCATTTCTGGCTCTTTTAGGAGGTTACATTATAGGAATTGTTGGAGAAGTGATTTCTCCCAACGACTATGTAACCGGAATCCGAAGCGGGTTCAGGGTATTTAATGTCGTTTTTGCGCTGACGAAATCCTTTGTGTTTGCATTTCTGATTTCATCTATTGCTTCATACAAGGGATACTATACTACAGGTGGTGCACTGGAAATAGGCCAGGCAAGTACCCAGGCTGTAACCAACTCCGTTATTGCCATCCTGATTGCTGACCTTGTCCTGGCTCAATTAATGATTTAATCTATGATTGAGATTGTCAATATCCAAAAATCCTTTGGCGACCGGACCATTTTGGCCGGGATTTCAGGGCGTTTTGAGGACAGCCATACAAGCTTAATTATTGGCGCTTCAGGAACCGGAAAATCGGTTTTATTGAAATGTATTGTTGGCTTGATACCACCCGATGAAGGAGATGTATTTTTTGATGGCAGGTCACTTTTCCATTCGAACACGGGAGAAATCAAAAAAATCAGAAGGGAAATGGGCATGTTGTTTCAGGGTTCAGCCTTATTTGATTCACTATCTGTTGCTGAAAATGTCCGGTTTCCGCTGGACATGCTCATGGGTGACCTCGGGCCGGCAGAAAAAATGGAGCGGGTTATGCACAGTTTAGAGCGGGTAGGACTGGAAGAGGCTGCGCAGAAACGTCCGGCAGAGCTGAGCGGAGGGATGAAAAAAAGGGTAGGCATTGCCCGGGCCATTGTGATGAACCCTAAATATCTTTTCTGTGACGAGCCAAATTCAGGACTTGACCCAATGACTTCCATCAAGATTGATGAGCTGATTTCCGAAATCACAGATGAATACAAAATGACAACCATTGTGGTTACACACGATATGAATTCGGTCATGGGAATCGGAGAATACATCCTCTTCCTTCATGAAGGCCGAAAAGAGTGGGAAGGGGATACTGTTTCTATCCTTCATACCGATAATCAGGCATTAAGGGAATTTGTTTTTGCCAGTAAAATCATGGAAAGCCTGCTTTGAGCGAATAATTTTTCCATCCTTTGCATTCAATTCAAGTGCTATCCCTATGTTTGGCCCCGTTTTGAACCCACACAATGGCTTTAGTTCATTTTGAGGAAATCAATCAAGAAGCCTGCTGGGGCGTTTGGAGAATCGATGAAACCGAGGAAGAGCTGACCTATAAGCTCAATCCCGGGAAAACAGACCTCACCCATTTTGAGTCAATCCAGCATCCGCGGATCCGCCTGGAGTCTATTGCCAGCCGGATGATCGTGAAGGAGCTGACCGAAAGGTATGGTTATGATTATCAGGGAATTTTTAAAAACAAAAACGGAAAGCCATTTCTGTACAATTCTCCCTTACACATTTCCTATTCGCATACCGAGCAGTTTGCAGCGGCCATACTCCATACCGAAAAGCCTTGTGGCATCGATATGGAACACATCCAGGAGAAAATGATGCGGGTAAGCGGCCGGTTCTTGTCGGAAAGGGAATTGGAAAGTACAGGAACTGACCTGGAAAAAATCTGTATTTGCTGGTGTGCCAAGGAGGCGATGTATAAATTATACAACCTGCGGGATACTGAGTTCAAAGGAAATCTAAAGGTTTCTTCTTTTGAAAAAGAAAAGAAAGGGAGTCTTGAAGGAATTATCCATGTGGGCTCTTTCCTTAGCAAAACCGAAGTTCATTACGAACTCTTCGGTGAGGTAGTGGTAGCTTTTTGCTTTTAAGCTACCCTTCCAGTTTCCCTGCCAACGATTTTAACGCAAAATCACAGGTTGGACTTTCAACCCACTTTTGGTCTTCCACCGAAACCAATAAACCCCTGATCCGGAAAAATCTGGTTTCCAAAGGTGCGGCCCCACTCCTTCCCTCAGGCTTATGGTAGATTTTTCTCTTCCCCAGATGTCTGATACCTGAATCTCATGGACATTGGATGGATGGAAGATG
>JBIPNA010000450.1:0-2753 GCA_044375665.1 Catalimonadaceae bacterium | reverse complement strand
TTTTCCGCAATGTGGAGATAGTGAGCATCAATTTGTTTCGGGTTTTGAGAAACGGCGATATCTCGATCGAAGAAAGCGACGATGTGGAATCTGACCTCGTAGATGAAGTAAAAAGGCAATTAAGCCACAGAAAAACAGGCCGTGTGGTAAGGGTGGATGTGGAAGACAATTATTCCGCCTACATGATGAAAATCCTGAAGGAGCGCTGGGATGTTGACAATGACAATATTTTCGTCAGCACCGGGCTCATCGATTACACCTGCCTCTGGCAGATTGTAAACCATCCGGATTTTAAAGACCGGCTCCCCATTACACCGGCACAAACGCAACCCATGTTCTTTCCTGCAGAAGCCAGGAATGTGAGCATTTTCGAAATCCTGAAAAAACAGGATATCCTCCTCCACCATCCTTTCAATAGCATGGAACCCGTGCTTCGCATGCTGGAAGAGGCCGCAACCGATCCTTTTGTTTTGTCCATCAAGCTGACCATTTACCGTCTTGCCAAAAACAGCCGGATTATAGATGCTTTGTTAAAGGCAGCAGAAAACGGAAAGTATGTTTCTGTTCTATTTGAGGTTAAGGCACGTTTTGACGAAGAAAACAACATCCGGCAGGCGCAGAGACTTCAAAAAGCGGGCTGTTTTGTGATTTATGGCCTGGGAAGCTACAAGACCCACACCAAGCTTTGCCTCATTGTCCGTAAGGAGGAAGATAAAGTAACCCGTTTTGTGCACCTGGCTTCGGGCAATTACAATGAAGAGACATCAAAAATTTATACAGATATCGGCCTGCTTTCTTCTAAAGAGATCTATGCCAATGATGTATCTGAGTTTTTCAATGTAATAACCGGCCACAGCAAACCCGATGCCTACGAATACCTGATCACCTCGCCCCGGGATATGCGCAATGCCCTGGTGGATCTGATCCGCAAGGAGGCTGAAAATGCCAGAAACGGTCTTTCATCAGGAATTGTATTGAAAATCAACTCTCTGGAGGATCAAAAAAGCATTGAAGAGCTATACAAAGCCAGTCAGGCAGGCGTACCGATCCGGCTCATCATCAGGGGCATTTGCTGCCTTCGTCCGGGGCGGAAAGGCCTGAGTGAAAATATTACGGTGAAATCCATCGTGGGTGACTTCCTGGAGCATACCAGGTTGTATTATTTCAACAATGCCGGCAATCCCAAAGTTTATGGCGGAAGTGCGGATATGATGAACCGCTCCTTCGACCGCCGTTTGGAATCTCTGTTTCTTCTTGCAGAGGAAAATCTCCGAAAAACGGTCATCACCATTTTGCATTACAATCTCCAGGACAATGCCAACAGCTACATCATGACGGAAGATGGTTCATATATAAAGTATAAGCTGCAGGAGGGCGAAAAGGAAATCAACATTCACAAGCTGTTTTACAAGTTGAAAGAAAATCAGCTCCAGACAGGCTGCCTGTTTTAGACGCGTTTTCTGACGATGGCGTCTACTGAAATCTTCTACTTCTACACCCGGAATGCCACCTTTATTGAAAAGGATCTGGCCATGCTCAGAACGGAGTTTACGGTGACAGTGCACGCCTTCCCCGATCCGGAAAAATGGAAAACACCCCTCCTCTTTTTTTCTCAGCTGGCATTTCTTATCCGACATTTCCCGCATGGCAATAAGGTGGTGCTGATGACCCAGTTCGCCGGATACCATAGTTTTATTCCTTGTCTTTGGGGCTGGCTTATGGGTTGCCCCTCCCTCATCGTAGCAGGCGGAACGGATTGTGTTGCTTTCCCCTCTTTAAAATATGGCCATTTCCAGAATCGTTTGCTGGCCATATTCACCAGGGCCAGCTACAGACTTGTAAATACGGTTTCTGCCGTACACAAAAGCCTCTTCTACCGGAACAATCCTTACGCAGGACCGGAAGAAAACCAGCAAGGGATCCGATACTTTATGCCCGATGCCCGGTTTAAGGAAAATGAAATTCCAAATGGTTTCGATACCCAATTGTTCCGTGTCATCCTGCCATGGGAGCAGCGACCCAAAGCCAGTTTTATCTCCATTGCGGTAGCCCTGGATGATTCTGTCCGGGTTCGGTTGAAGGGAATTGATCTTGTGTTGGATCTGGCCAAAGCCCTGCCTGATGCACAATTTACCCTGGTTGGGGTTCAGAATGCAGCACAATTTAAGGTACCGTCCAATGCAAAACTGCTTCCATATCAGGACAATGCCGGCCTCCACCATTGGTACAACCATTGCCGGTATTACCTGCAGCTTTCCCTTTCGGAAGGTTTCCCCAATGCCCTTTGTGAAGCCATGGCCTCAGGTTGCTTTCCCATTGTTTCCGAAGTGGCCTCCATGCCGGAAATTGTTGGCGAAAACGGGCTTCGGCTCCCTGAGCGGAATGCCGGAATGCTCACTGAAATGGTAAAAGAGCTGTTGGAGCGGTCAGAAACCGAAACTGCCTCCAGGGCCAGGCAGGCTGCTGATTCTATTGTCAGCCGCTATTCCTGGGAAAACCGCCGGCTGGCTTTGATCCGGCTGATCAGGGAACTGACACAAAACTGAAGTCCGTCTTCGCAGCAGCCCTTGTTTTCAATTTTCATATAGAAAGCAAAACCCCCTGAATGAAAAAGCCCGGACCTGGCCAACCAGATCCGGGCTTCAGACATTGTCTAAAACAGGCTATTCATCTTCATACATCATGCCCTCATCCATTCCCGACTGGTCGTAGCGCTCATAGGCATCATAGCTCTGTTTGTATTTGTTGGCCAG
>JBIPNA010000449.1:0-2756 GCA_044375665.1 Catalimonadaceae bacterium | reverse complement strand
GAAAAGGCCCGGCTTATTTATGAGCATATTGTTGGCAACATAAAATACCTCTCGGTTTCTTTTCTGCAAAGTGGTTTGATTCCGCAGAAAGCTTCCCATACGCTGAATACCCGGTTGGGAGATTGTAAGGATGTTTCAACCTTGTTTGTGGCCATGTGCCGCGAAGCAGGCCTGAAAGCCGAACTGGTCCTTGTCTCGTCCCGCAACAATGGAAAGCACCAGATGCTTTTGCCAAGCATTGATTTCAACCACTGTATAGCAAGGCTTACTGCTTCCGGAAAAGACTATTATATTGAGCTTACTTCAGATAAGCTCCCATTCAATACTTTTTATGATAACCTGAAAAATGCTTCCTGTCTTCAAATAAAAAGTGAACAAAGCGGTGAAAAATGTGATTTAATCCACCTTAATCCCCCAACCAGGAATAGAAACATCATTCTAAGGGAAACCGAATTGCGTCTTGAAGGCAATGATGTAAGAGTGAAAAAGACCAATTTTAAAACAGGTGTTTTTGCTTCTCATATCCGCGATTTGTACAGGGATCTGGGTCAAAACGACCAATTCAAGGAAATGCAACGGGCTATCTCCGGCGATTACAACCAAACCCAGTTGAAGAGTCTTCGGTTTCAAGGTCTTCAGGGCATTGGAGATTCAGTTCGTTACGAATACGAGTTCTTCGGACCAGAGGCACTTTCTGAAGTTGGTGGAATGAATTTACTTCCCTTCCCATGGAGCGAACGCAGCAAGGCTTTTGATTTCAATTTTACAGATGACCGGAAGTATCCGATAGATTTATGGAATATTGAAAGTGACGGGGAAGAAGAGCGCATACTTTTTTTCTTACCCCCGGGTAAGGAACTTGCCGAGCTGCCTAAAGATGTAGAGCTAACCAGCCCGGTTGCACGCTATTCAATGAAGTTTGTTTTACAAGCAGGGTGCTTAAAAGCTACAAGGCGTTTTGAGTACCTGAAAGATGAAATTCCGCTTTCAGAAATGAAAGCCTTCGAAGTCTTTTACAGAAAAATGGTCGCTGCTGATAGCAGGCAGCTCGCCGTCAGGCCCAAATCCCCGACCAAACTTTCTTCGAAGAAAGGTTAAATCCAGATCCTGCGAAGGAATCCGGACCGTTTTTATTTTGTTTAAGACTTAAGAAGGAGTCTTGTAAAATCTTTTCGCATTATCCGCGTACACAAGTTTCATTTCGGCAGGCGAAACAGACTTGTTAAGCAACTCTACATAGGCTGCCCAACTTTTTTTCAAACCTCCACAAAGCAATACGACTGGCCAGTCTCCACCAAGCATGGCCCTATGGGTTCCGAAAAGTTCGAGGGCATGATAAATATGGGGCTTCAGATCTTCGACAACCCATGAATCACCACCCATACTCATCCCCAAACCACTGATTTTTATGTAAACATTGGGATTTGCCGACAAGTCCCTCATCTTTTCTCCCCACTTTCCCCATCGTTCCTTGGCCGGAATTGGTGGATTTGCCAGGTGGTCAATACACCAGAACTGATCGGGGTATTTCTCAGATAGTTTTAAAATACAGTCCAGATGTTCAGGTTTATTGGCAACCACATCAAAGGGAATTTTTGATTTCTCGAGGTAAGAGAAACTATGGATTACCTCAGGATTTAATAACCAGTGCGGATCTGGTTCATCATGTATGAGATGCCGGATCCCAAGAAAATATGGTTCTATGGCCATTTCCTGGATTTTTTCTTCAGAAATTCCCGGTTCTTTGAGGGGGATCCAGCCCACAGCCCCCAGCAACCAATCTTTTTCGCGGCACAATGCGAGCATAGATTTAGTATCCTCCACATTGTTGGCAGCCTGAACCATGATACCTCCTGTTATGCCTAATTCCTGATGTTGCGGTTCGAGTTCATCTAAACTGAAAGTTTGGTTCAGAATGGTGTTGTTCCCATCCAGCCAACTATACGCCACTTTTTCAAGGTCCCATGCATGCACATGGGTGTCAATTATTTCTTCAAGAGCCATTACTTAAGAGACCGGTCCAGCCAATCGAAAAAGACCCTGTTCCACAATACAGAGTTTTGGGGCTTAACCACCCAATGTCCTTCATCGGGGAAGTACAGAAACCGTGATGGAACTTGTTTTAACTGTGCCGCAGTAAAAGCCTGAAGTCCTTCTGCCAAAGGAACTCTGAAATCCTTTTCATTGTGGATGACCAATAAAGGCGTGTCCCAGTTCTTCACGAACAGGTGGGGAGAAAAACGGGAATAGCTTTCGGGTTTGGGTTCCTGCCAATATGGTCCTTTCATATCCCATTGGCTAAACCAGAGCTCTTCCGTTGCGCCAAACATACTTTCCAGATTGAATACTCCACAATGTGCTATCATGGTTTTAAACCGTTTTTTGTGGTTTCCGGCAAGCCAGTAGACCGAATACCCTCCGAAACTTGCACCGACAGCACCCATTTTTGAGGCATTGATATAAGGTTCTTTGGCCATGGCGTCCGTTACAGACAGAAGGTCTTGCATGGCCTGGCCTCCCCAGTTTCCTGAAATTTGCTCATTCCACTCCTGACCAAAACCAGGTAAGCCCCGTCGGTTTGGAAGAATCAGAATATAGCCCTGGTGGGCCATCAGTTGAAAATTCCACCGCAGCGAAAAGCTTTGCCCGACCATAGACTGGGGCCCTCCCTGACAAAAAAGCACGGCAGGATACGACTTTGCAGGGTCAAAATCGGGGGGATAAACAACCCAGGTGAGAATGTCTTTTCCATCAGT
>JBIPNA010000448.1:0-2761 GCA_044375665.1 Catalimonadaceae bacterium | reverse complement strand
TCCGGAAAGCTCAGCAACATGATGTTGCCAGTGCAAAAACCAGCTACAGCCATTCGAATGGTAAGAAGCGCCGCAACTGAAAGCTTTCCGTCAACAGCCGGGTTCTGGCTGTCCTGAAGGTCAGGAATATATCCAAGGGAATCGAGATAAGCCACCAATCCGCTGAATGAAAGTTGATCCGGATGAAAGGTGATTTCCAGCTCTTTTCTCAAAAACTGAACCTGGCTTCGAACAATTCCAGGTTTTTTAATGAACAATCTCTCCAGTACCTGCACACAGGAAACGCAGTGGATGTTGGGGATTTTCAATCTTACTCTGACAGCACTGCCCTCCTTTCCAACCTGCCATTTTGCAATCACCTGGGGCTGGTCAAGCCATTTGAGCTCGTTTTCGGTTCTTGGGGTTCCGGGAGACGGAAGTTCACAAGCTTCGGTGCCCGAAAAAAAAGAATGGGCTGTTTTACAACCATGGCAACAAAAATGAAGGTCTCCTTCAAAAATTTCTTTTCGTGCCGGAAGCCCACAATGAGCGCAAGTCAATTTGTTTTTTTGGGGGGCTATGGTTTCCATTCGTTTTCTAGGCTATGTCGCAAAATGGATTTCTGAAGCAAGTCCCACGTTGATCCGAATTTCCCAAAAAACTGATAATCGTCATGAAAATACGCTTTCCGTTAACCTCGGATTGTCTTTTACCAGCCCTCTTATTTGCATCGTTTTTTTGAATCCAAAACTAATTCCACACTTTTGTTTTCATGAAACGACTCCTCACCATTGCATTGTTCGCCGGTTGGCTGCAGGGCATTTTTTTGCCAGTTTCCGGATTAGCCGGTTCAGATGAAAAACTGGTTTGGTATTCCGACTTTGCCAAGGCCGAAGAAGCTTCCAAAGCAAGCAAAAAGCCGATTTTTGCGTTTTTTACAGGAAGTGACTGGTGTGGTTGGTGTCATAAACTCCAGCGGGATGTATTTGCTAAAGAAGCCTTTGTTGAATGGGCCCGAAAAAATGTAATTTTGCTGGAGTTGGATTTTCCGCGTAACAAGCAGCTTTCTCCAGAATTATCCCGCCAGAATTATGGCCTGCAACAACAGTTTCAGGTTCAGGGATACCCCACCATCTGGCTATTTTTCGCACAGACGGATGCAAAAACAAAAAAAGTAAATTTGAATCCGCTTGGTTCACTTGGATATCCCTCCGGTGCAGAGCGGGGAAAGGAAGAGGTTAAATTTTTGAAGGAAGCAAATACCATCCTGACTAAAAAAGGAGGGTAGTCCAGAGGGTTTTCTGTAAAAACCCCGTTTGCTCGCATAATGATTAAGTGTTTTGTTTTTTGCGCTCAAATAAATATTTGTCTGGCATCAATCACGTCTAACCTGTTTACTTTTGGCCAGAGTGTCAATGTCCCTTGAACACCCGATTAATGATTCATTCCCTCAGGATTTTGGTCTTAGGGATAGTTTCCAGATTAAGCTGGCCAGTTTATGGGTTTTTATTTTTTTAGCTCTGTGTTGGACAGGTTGTAAACCTCCCCAGGAAAAAAATAATCAAACCGCGGTTTTGATAGATTCTCTGTCAGATTCAACAGCCCGGAAAATAAAGACACCTGAGTTCTGGAAAAGGAATCAAATTATTGATCTGCCAAATTTTGCTTATTTTTTTCCCGAAACGGCAGCCGATTCAAGCCCAGCCTGTGTGATTTTTTTTGATCCTCAGGGCCAGGGTAAAAAGCCATTGATAAAGTATAAGGATTTGGCCGAAAAATTTGGCTTTTTAATGATCGGATCGAATGAAAGCCGGAATGGACTTGGTTTCGAGGAAGTTCAGAAAAGGCTGAATGTTTTGTTGGCTGCCCTTTCTGATAGTTCTGGTTGTTCAAAGCCCAGGATTTTTTTTGCTGGATTTTCGGGTGGAGCTAAAGTTGCACTTGATGCTGCCGGACAGTTTTCCCAGGCGCTGGGTGTTGTGTATGCCGGAGCACCGGCGGCCACCGGAGCTCCTCCAAAACCTATTTATGGCTTTGCAGGAAAATCAGATATGAATTTTGCTGATTTGCTGCACTTTGACGGGGCCCTTTCAGATGAAACACCTCATTTTCTTAGAATTTGGGAGGGATCCCATACCTGGCCTGAATCAAATGAATTTGAAAGAGCTTGCCAATGGATGTGGTTGAAAGCAAGCGGGGACACCAACAAGGCAGATTTTCATATCAGGAACTTAATTTCCCAGGCAAGGAAAGCGAGAGAAGTTACAGTCAGGAATCAACTTTTGAAGGAGGCCAGTTTTTTTGCTTTTGCATTAAACCGGAATAACCCAGCAGAGCCAATTCTGACAAAAATGAGCTCTGATGCAAAATGGGTGCGTGTTCAGGAGTCACTCAAGTCTGAATTGCAAAGGGAACTAAGATTGAAAGAGTATTATGGCAACGCCTTTTTTCAGCAAGACCTTGATTGGTGGCTGTCTGAAATCAGGGATTTAAAACAACATCGCAAAAGTTTGCCTGGACCCATGCAGGATCGTCTTTTAGGTTATTTTTCCCTTGCCAGTTACAGTTTGAGCCACCGTGCCCTTAGGAAGAATGACTTTGAATTCACAAAGAAAATTCTTGGCATATATCAGTCATCTGATCCGAAAAATCCTGAGCAAGCCTATTTAAGGGCAGTCTTTCTGGCCTCTCAGCACGATTCAGTTGCGTCATTAAATGCATTGAAGGATGCGATGAAACTCGGTTTTCTTGATGCCGCAAGGGCGGATAGTCAGCCTGAATT
>JBIPNA010000447.1:0-2782 GCA_044375665.1 Catalimonadaceae bacterium | reverse complement strand
GGGCTTTTCACTTCTATCCGGGCCGGGACTGTCCGGTTTCAAAAAACGCAGTCCTCTCGATTATCCGGCTCCGGTTTCCTGACAATACATTCGGGATTGTTTCCCTGTGTATCCGGCACACACCCTGGGATGGTATCTGGCAACAACTTTTCGAAAAATTGAAATTCTGTTGCCAAAACCAGGCAACAACTTTTGAAAAATTGAAATCTGTTGCCAAAACCTGGCAACACTTTTTGAAAAATGAAATTCTGTTGCCAAAATAAAAGGCCTTTCTCACCACCTCCAACCGGAACTTACCGCCCCCACCCTACTGGTGAAATCACCGGAAATGCAGCCCGGATTTGGAGATTTCAAAAACGGGAGTGCAACTTGGGAACGAAAATCCCACTGGTGAAAATGCATCCCTTAAACCCAATGCATATCCAACCCGATTCATTTCAAGTTGAGTTGCGGCTATTTTTATTGGATGGGGAAAAAGGGCAGAAAAACAAAAACTAACGCATTCAAATTGAGCCTGTTGCGGGAAGACTGGCAAAGTTCGACTTTGGGGCAAATAGGCGCAATAATGCGGGGATTGAGAAGTTGGCAGCAATTTTTATGAACCTACGAAACATCAAGATAACACTCCTTTTGTCATGTTGGATAATGACTTGCACTCTGACAAGTTGTGATAACTTGCGGACAGGTCAACAACTTTATGAAAGTGGACTTGACCACTACAGAGATGCCGACCACGGGGACTACCATGACGGAGAAGGTCTCAGTGAAGCGATAATTGACTTTGAAAAGTCTATTCAAAAAGGGCACAGGGAAAGGGACCTCTTTGATAAGTTAGCATTGAGCTACAATTTTCTGAACCAAGATCTGGTAAATGAAGAAAGAGTCTATTCGTTGGGTTTACTTGCCCATCCAAAAGATATCGAGTTCTATTATAGACGAGGTGATTGTAGAAAAGAACTAAGAAAGCATAGAGACGCATTTTTGGACTACAATACAGCCGTAGTACTAGACACTGCGAGAATGAGCGAATATTTCAGCAGTGCACTTTATCAGCGTGGGGCAATGAGGTATATTCTAGGCGACACAGCAAATGCCAACAGAGACAGAGACATTGCACAAACAATAACCGACCACGAACTTAGGACTTACCCAGACTACTGTCAGTTGTGGAAATGAAAACTGCAACTAACATTGTATTTCTAAACCTGGCAGAGTCACATCGCAGGGAGGGAAGTCACTCAAAAAAAGTTCATTGCTACGAAATGAACTTCAGTGCTTTAAATCCAGGCTTAAGAAATAAAAAACGTTAGCGGTAAGCCTAAAAGACAACCATGAAGCGATCAATTCAAATCCTTGTTTGTATTTTAATAATTAATACAAGCTTCGGTCAACAAAAGAATTTCTCTCTTGGCACCACGAAGGCTGGACTTGGCTTTGGGAATTTCAAAACCTATTCAGGGGTTAGACTTTTTCTTTTTGACGATAATTTCAAAGTATCCAATGGCTTAAGTTTTGGACTATTCTCTGAAGGCACCAATTCTAACGGCTTTTCATTTACATTACTTCAAAACTTAGATTATCGGTTTAATGGAATAAATATCAATTTATTGGGTGGTGAAAACCAAATTGCTAATGGTTTGACCATAAGTGGACTCGGCCAGGTTTGCAATAAATTCAATGGTGTTGGTTTCGGTGGACTTGCTTTTTGTGGTGATACTTTAAGCGGAATTTTAATTAGTCCTATTGGAATGACCTGGTGGAATAATAATCGAATTCAACAAATAAATGGCCTGACCATTGGAGGCATATTTGGCGCAAACTGCAAGGAATTAAATGGATTATCTATTGGGTTATTCAATAATAATATTGACACGCTACATGGGGTTTCAATCGCAATATCAAATCATTCCAAACATTTAACAGGCATTCAAATAGGACTTTGGAATGTTGCAGAGAACAACAGGATATTCAAAAGAATGCCGTTCATAAATTTTAACTTTAGACGGAAGACCAGAAGGTAATCGAGTAACCCAGTGGAATTTCACACAGGTTCCGCCAAGGCGGACAGGCTCCCTCAGAACCGTGCTTGAAACGCTCGCTTCACACGGCTCTTCAGGATTTTCTTTACCGTTTAGATACTTTTCCCTGAAATGGATACCAAAACCAGGCCGCCTACTGTAGGTCTACAAATAATTCTCGGCAGTCCTTCCAACGGGCAATGAGCCAGCGGAGGGCATAGCCCTTCCTTGTTTTTCCGGCGGCTTTCGACTTTTGGCTCCTGCCCATTGAAATTGTACTTCATTGGTCATAAACCACTAAATTGCAACGACGAACGTTTTCAACCGCCGCCTTCGGATAGCCCCAAAACGTTTGCACTAATTTTTATACTCCAAATTTTTAAGAAGAAAATCCATTTTATACATAAAAAAGTTTCAAATGACAACTAAAGACAACATATTGAACACCCTGAAAACTAACAAGTTAAAACTTAGAAAGTTTGGTATTCGAAGTGTTGGTCTTTTTGGCTCCTACATTCATGAAGAACAATCAAGTGGAAGTGATATAGATCTATTGATTGATTTTGAACCTGAAAAAGAAAATTTTGACAACTTCATGGCGGTTTGTGATTTTTTTGAAAAAATATTCAAAAACGAAAAAGTTGAAATTGTAACTAAAAATGGACTAAGTCCATATATTGGTCCGAAAATCTTAAATGAAGTTCAGTATGTCTAAAGATCCGAAAGAATATTTAAGACATATTCATGATGAATGTTTGTATATC
>JBIPNA010000446.1:0-2783 GCA_044375665.1 Catalimonadaceae bacterium | reverse complement strand
AAGTGTCGTATACTGTTTCATTGCTGGGTTGTGCAGATACATTGACAAGGGTAACCCGGGTCAATTCTATTCCACAGGCGGAATTGACTTTGCAAAACGATACCCTTATGGTTCAGAATGCGCCTCCGGGAACCGTAATCTCCTGGCTTTTTAATGGGCAGCCAATTCCTGGCCAGAATGGAACCCTGCTTGATGTGGAAACCACCGGCAGTTACCAGGTTGTTCTTAGCCAAAACAATTGTTCTGATACCAGTGCGCTCCAGTTTGTGACCAGTTTAGGCAGATCGGTCAAATTACTGGATATCAGTGTTTATCCGCAGCCTTTTTCCGAAGAGGTTTCAATATTCTGGCAAAGCCCCCGGGCTCCAATCCGGAATTTCGAGTTTTGCGATGCCCTGGGACGAAAAGTTTCGCCCGAAATGCTGTCTCACGATGATACCCGGATCAGGTTTTCTTTCAAAGGGCTGCCTCCTGGTTTGTACATGGTGCGTTGGCTTGACCTTAATGGTATGCAAGCGTTGCCCCTGATGAAAAAGTAACCAAGGGAAACCGGGCCTTCAAACGCCCGGTTTTTTTTATCCCAATCCAGGGTTTTCGGTTGAAGGATAATTCTGGTTGACTTCGAAATTCTGAAGCATCACCAGAATCTGGTTCTGAAGATAATGTAGTTCTTCTGCGCTCAGACAATAAGGTGGAACGGTATAAATCACATTGCCCAAAGGCCTGAGCAAAACATCTCTTTCCAAAAACCACTGATATAAATTCTTTCGGACAGGGTGGTTATAGGCATACCCTTCTTTAGATTGAATCTGCAAAGCGAATATGGTTCCTGAGCTCCTGGCATTCATAAAGGGAAAGTCCTTGTGTACCTTTTGGGTAAAGCTTTCCTGCAAAAGAGCAATCATTTGAATTTTTTCTTCAAAATCAGGGTGTTCCATCAACTCAAGACCAGCAAGGGCAGCTGCACAGGCCAAAGGGTTTGCGGTGTAAGAGTGCCCATGGTAAAAAGTATGTTCATAATCGGAGGCAAAAAATGGTTCAGCCACCTGTTCATGGGTCAAGGTTAGTCCCATGGGCAAAAATCCGGCCGTTAATCCTTTTGAGAGGCAGATAAAGTCAGGGCGATTCCGCAGTCTTTGGGTGGCAAACAAAGTTCCGGTCCGGTAAAAGCCTGTGAATACCTCGTCGGCTATGATCAGTACACCAAAGGACCGGGCCAGTTCAAAAAGTGCATCCAGCCAGGAATCAGGAAACATGCGCATTCCCCCTGCTCCCTGCAATCCGGGTTCCACCACCAACGCGGCCAGATTGGGTTGCGAAAGAACTTCTTCGGCCAACCGGAGCAAATATTTGCCAGCCTCCGGATCATAAGGTTGTGAAAGTGAAACCGATGGGGCTTCAATAAATTCAACATCAAACAAAAGAGGTTTGAAGGCTGCCGAAAAGCTTCCGCGTTCTCCCAGAGCCATGGCGCCAAATGTATCTCCATGGTATCCATGCCTTAGGGCAGCAATTCGGGTTCGGGGTTGTTTTTTCAGGACAAAATGTTGAAGAGCCATTTTTACAGCTACTTCCACCGCCGTACTCCCATTGTCGGAGAAAAAGGCCCGGCTCATATTCCCTGGCGCTTTTTGAATCAGTTTTGAGGCCAGTGCTTCAGCAGGGCCGTGGGTAAATCCCGCAAAAATCACATGTTCGAGTTCCTGGGCTTGCCTGGCAATGGCTGAGGCGATATGTGGATGACTGTGTCCATGGGTATTGACCCACCAGGAGGAAATTCCGTCCAGAATCTTCCGGCCGTCTTTGGTGTACAGGTAGCCCCCCAACCCTTTTTCAATCCAGATTTCTTTTCCTGAAATCCCAGGAGTATAGGGGTGCCATACGGGCGAGGACCGACTTATTTCCATACAAGGGTTGCTGCCAGGGCGGCAATTTGTTTGATATCGACAAAAGGAAGATGCGGAATGCGTAAAAGACAGGGAGCCTGGGCTTTTGCCAACAAAATCGGTTCTGCCTCCTGAAAATCCGGCCCATTAAATATCAGTCCATGAACAGGAAGTCCACGATGCTCCAGTTCGGACAGGGTCAGTAAGCTATGGTTCAATGCACCGAGGTAATGATTGATGACCAGAACAACTGGTAAAGCCAGGTGGGCAGCCAGATCGGCGATGGTTTGTTTTTGATTGAGGGGAACCAGCAGGCCACCTGCCCCCTCGGTTACGATGAAATTTTCAGTTTCAGGAAGCGCAAAATCATTGATTTCAATGTTAAGGCCTTCTTGTTTAGCAGCAAAGTGGGGAGAAGCAGGTGTTCTAAGGCAATAACGCTCGGTATGAATTTTGGTGTCGGGTCCCAAAAAGGCTCGGATCTGATTGGAATCTGTTGGTTCACCACATTGAATGGGTTTCCAGTAGTCGGCTTTCAATGCCTGGGTAATTATGGCCGAGGCCAACGTTTTCCCGGAATCTGTATGAATGGCGGTTACGAAACAACCGCGGTCGTTTGGTTTCAAATCGTTGCTTTTTCTACCCTCAAAATAAGTGCTAAAAAGGTCCAATTGGGTCGATGCCCATCCCAAATAGGGCAAAATCATACCGGACAGGATCGTTCGGATCGAGTTTTCGCAGGTTTTCTGTCAGCTCTATGGCCATTTTCCAATCAGGTTTTGGCCGTTGAACCAGGCCAAATGCACGGGCATTTCTTTCCACATGAACATCGCATGGACAGATCAGCTGGTGTGGTCCGATTTGTTGCCAGATACCAAAGTCTACACCCCTGTTGTC
>JBIPNA010000445.1:0-2786 GCA_044375665.1 Catalimonadaceae bacterium | reverse complement strand
TCGTAGTCATGACGTAAGGAAAAATGTGACTCGTTTAGCAACTCTCCAAAGCGAACCAGATTGTGGGTTTCCAATACCTGACAAGCTTCCAGAACCCTTTGGTTTTCTGTAATGACGTGCTTTGCCCTGGCCTTCAAAATAGGATCTTTCAGGCAATTCATGGCCAGTTCAAGTGGAACCGAGCATAAATCAGGGAACTCCTGGATAGCGTTGATCAGCGTAAGTGCTTTTTCACATTCGGAACGTCTTTCATTGTATTTGCTCTCAGCCAGTTCCCGCCTTTTGTTGGTGTTGAGAATGACCAGACGAAAATCGCCCAGAATCAAGGGGACCTGTCTGAATTCCAGGGTTTGACAATTGAGTAAAATGCCGTGGTCTTTTTTCCCCTGGGCAACAGAAAACTGATCCATAATACCACAATTGACCCCGATGTATTGATTTTCTACCCCTTGGGAAAACCGTGCCAGCCAGGTACGATCGGGTTCAGGATAACCGGATTCAAGGAGAAAGGCATACGCTGTGAGCACTTCAATGGCTGCTGAAGAAGACAAGCCTGCACCGTCGGGAAGGTTGGATTGAAAAACCACATCGGCTCCCTGAAGGTCATACCCTTCAGAGCGTAGCCCGGCCAACACGCCGGCAGGATAATTGGCCCAGGAACGATTTGAATTAAAGGAAAGATCTTCTTTCAAATTCAGGATGAAAGTACCAGGCAAACTGGAGGAAGAAAGACGCACGATTCCATCATTCCTTTTCCGAACCCGGGCCCGGATCCCAATTGTAAGGGCAGCCGGAAATACATGTCCGCCGTTGTAATCTATGTGCTCACCTATCAGGTTTACTCTTCCGGGACACATATATTCCTTAACATTTTCTCCGGTTAAGTCATCCCAGCTAAGGGAGGCATCTGTTTTTAGTTCCATGTTGGCGTTTTGTTTGGACTGCAAAGTTGAAAG
The DNA here is from genome assembly GCA_044375665.1 of Catalimonadaceae bacterium. Lineage (GTDB taxonomy): Bacteria > Bacteroidota > Bacteroidia > Cytophagales > Flexibacteraceae > CAMDMI01. The sequence goes on along the minus strand of JBIPNA010000445.1, from coordinate 1,830 downwards.
AATGCAGCAAATGATATTTTAAAATGGCAAAAGGGCATTCCTACCCGCTGCATACAGCAAAGCAGCCCGTTCTTTTTGAAACTTTGAAACCAAAGATGCCTGTTTGATGATGCTTTCAATCAGCTTGGCTTCCCTGCTATTGATCAGAAAAAGTGAGCTTTCCCCATTTTCAAATTTCCGGATCTCGGCATTTCGAAGCTTCTGGTAATTTTCTACCATAGCATTCTGCATTTCGATTTGTTGGTTAAGGTTGCGCATTTCGTTGGCACTCATCTGAATCGAAATATTGAGATCTCTTTGAGCTTGTTGAAAGTCAAGATTATTTTGCAAAAGTTTGGTTTTGACCAATCCCAGTTTTCCCCGCTCTTTCCGCAAAAAAAGAGGCAGTGCAAAATCAAAGCCGAACTTATAGTTTCTATCCAACGTCTGGGTGGCCCAAACAGATTGATCGGTCCTGGAAAGCCAGGAATAATTAACCTGAACCAAAGGCTTGAGCATTTCCCGACCAAGACTTCTGTCCAATTCAAGAGACCTTGTCTTGATGGCAATTTTCTGAATCTCAGGATGGTTGGTTATGGCTTGCCTTTGGGCTTCAGCCACCGTGGAATCAGACCAAAGAGCCAGATAAGCCGCTGGAAGAACCGGTCGGGTTCCCAAAAGAAGGTCGAGCGGTTTTTCATCTTCCGACCAGAAAAAGGAAGATAAATCAAGTCGGGCATTTTGCTCTTCAATCCTGGCTTGATTGAGAAACAACTCTCTATCCTGCCTGAAAATCAGGGCTTCTACAGAATCGATGGAGGCAAGATCGCCAACAAGAATACGTACCCGAACAGCATTATATCTTTCCGATGCAAGACTAAATGCCAATTCCGCATTTCGAAGTTGCTGATATTTAAAAAACCATTCCCAATACGACTTGGCGGCTGAAAACAAGACTTTATTGACCTGTTTTTGTCTTTCAGCATCGGCCATTTGCATGCCCAGGCGGGCCTGCTTAACCGCGACTCTTCGGGCATCTGTAATCAAGCCCTGTCCCAGGGGAACCGACACCCCCAGATACTGCAATCCGGACAATGGGGTATTGTCTTCTTCATTCACATAAATACCGGTATTCCGCTCAAATCCGGCTTTTACATCAATACCGGGCCAAAGTCCGGCCTTGATTTCCGGATTGAACAGATTGTAATATTCTTTTCCGTCAAAGGATTTTCGGTTGAGGTGGGCCAGCAGCTTGGGGTCAAACTGTCCTCTTGCCATGAGTAATTCCCGATCTGCTGCGGTTAGAAACAATCCGGCCTGCCGAACCAAAGGATGGTTTTTGGCGACCGATTCGAAAAAGTTGATGGGTGAAAGCGTGGAATCGGAAGAAGGCAGGTTTTGTGCACCAGATTCTGTAGAAACCAGAGCAAGGGAAAGGAAAAACCCAAACAGAAAAAACAGGAATCGAATGGGTATAAAACTCATTTTTTATCCGCTTTGTCCATGCCTTTTTCGGCCTCTTCCTGAGAAATGGTGGGAGGAAATCCATTTATCTGGCGCCAGAGTTCAAACCAGACCGGGACATCGTTCAACATCACCCATCCGTTTGCCCCCGAACCCAGACGCAGCTGATCCGGCCAGGGCTCCTCTTTTTTATCCGGGACTACCAAAATCCGGTAATCTCCGTTGGCAGAGGCCACATAATCGATTACAATAACCTCACCCCCAAAAGTTCCAACAGAAGCGTTAGGCCAGCCTGAAAACTGGAGGACTGGCCAACCGTCAAATTGAATCCGGACGTGTCGTCCTTTGGAAATCAGAGGTACATCCATTGCCTTGATGTACAATTCC
>JBIPNA010000444.1:0-2800 GCA_044375665.1 Catalimonadaceae bacterium | reverse complement strand
AAAAACCAAACGGATAGAAGAAGATTTATGCCATTGGTTAACCTACCCATTCCTGCAGGTTGGGGGAATAAAGCCAGGAAAAATTCATACAGTGGATTCCCAAAAGATCTGGCAGGATCGTATCCCAAACCGTTTTGGATTTTTTGGGCAGTCTGCGAAAGCAACCAGGAATCCGGATCGTCGCCAAATCCTAAAGTGCACTGATAAAGGCACCATGAAAGCCAAAAAAGGAATAGAAAGGCTCCCAACCACCGCTCACCTGAAAAAATGGCGTTCTTTTCTTGTACTTCTTGCCTTTTATCCAATGTTTTGTGTCGCCAGAAATACTGGCACCGTTTTGGAGTAACTGTTTTCCAAACATACGAATCGAATAACCATGACAAGCCCCAAATTTTTTCGAACTGTTTTACAATTATTTCTGGTAGCCATAGTGGCTTTTTCCATGAGTTCCTGCGGATACAACGATATTGTGACCAAGGAAGAAGCTGTAAGTGGATCCTGGAGTCAGGTACAAAATGTTTATCAGCGTAGGGCTGACCTGATTCCGAATCTGGTTTCTACTGTCAAGGGAGCAGCCAATTTTGAGAAGGAAACCCTGCAGGCAGTTATGGAGGCCAGGGCCTCAGCAACCAAAGTTACCTTGAAAGCCGACGAGTTGACGCCTGAAAAAGTAGCACAATATCAACAGGCACAACAGGGACTTAGTTCTGCACTTGCCCGTTTAATGGTTGTGTCGGAAAATTACCCCGACCTGAAAGCCAACCAAAATTTCCGGGACCTGCAAAGCCAGCTGGAGGGAACTGAAAACAGGATTACTGTGGAAAGGAAAAAGTTTAACGACGCAGTCCAGGACTACAATACCTACATCAAGAAGTTTCCTACCAACCTGACAGCAAAAATGTTCAGCTTTGAGAAAAAAGGATATTTCGAAGCCGATCAGGCTGCGCAGAAGGCTCCTTCGGTACAGTTTTAACCTGAAAATATCTTTCTGAAATTTAATCAGGCCCGGGTATTCAACCTGGGCCTGATTGCTTTTTACGGCAAACCAACCTGGTTGCTGAGGTTGATTTTTACCACAGAACCTATCTCCGTTTTGTCATACCCATTTGGTTTTAGTTAGCTTCGCGACTCCTTTGAATCGTATGAGTGTGCAGTCTTTACCCGGTTTTGATACAGCAGCCAAACTTGGTTTGCTTCAGGAAGAATACGACCGCATTGTGGCCATTCTGGGCCGCAATCCCAATTTTACCGAACTCTCCATATTTTCGGTCATGTGGTCTGAACATTGCTCGTATAAAAACAGCATTGTATGGTTGAAAACCTTACCGAAAGAGTCGGAGCGCATGTTGGCCAAAGCCGGTGAAGAAAATGCGGGACTGGTAGACATTGGCCAGGGTCTGGCCATTGCATTTAAGATTGAAAGCCACAACCATCCTTCTGCACTTGAACCTTATCAAGGTGCTGCTACAGGGGTTGGTGGGATCAACAGGGATATTTTTACCATGGGTGCCAGACCAATTGCCCAATTGAATTCGCTTCGGTTTGGTATGCCTGACAAGGAAAGAAACAGGTTTTTGCTGAAAGGTGTCGTCAAAGGAATTGGCGATTACGGAAATGCATTTGGTATACCTACGGTGGGAGGAGAAGTATTTTTTGATGATTGCTACAATACCAATCCGCTTGTAAATGCTTTTTCGGCCGGCGTGGTGGATACCCGCAAAACAGCAAAGGCAATTTCTTATGGCGTAGGGAATCCGGTTTATATAGTAGGTTCAAGGACTGGGAAAGATGGAATCCATGGGGCCACATTTGCCTCTGAAGACATTTCTGAGGCTTCAAATGAAAAACTCCCTGCAGTACAGGTTGGGGATCCGTTTGCGGAAAAATTGCTGCTCGAGGCCACACTGGAAGTTATTGAAAGTGGTTCTGTTATCGGCATTCAGGACATGGGCGCTGCCGGAATCATTTGCTCTACGTCTGAAATGAGTGCCAAAGGAGACCATGGAATGGACATCTGGCTTGATAAAGTGCCTACCCGCCAATCTCAGATGAAGCCTTTCGAAATCCTGCTTTCCGAAAGTCAGGAGCGGATGCTGATCGTGGTGGAAAAAGGAAAGGAAGATGTTGTGCTTTCTATTTTTGATAAGTGGGATCTTCAATGTGCCTGTATCGGAGTAGTAACCGATACAAAAAGGCTTCGGTTCTTTATGAATGGCGAGATTGAAGCTGATGTCCCCGCCCATGATCTGGTTTTGGGAGGAGGAGCTCCGGTTTATCACCGTGAGTGGAAGGAGCCAGCTTATTTCTCAGAAAATCAACAGTATTCCCCCGATTCTGTACCGGTTGTGGCAACTGCAGAAGTAGGAAAATTTCTGCTCTGTCACCCAAATCTGGCTTCAAAAAGATGGGTCAGCCGGCAATACGATAGCATGGTGGGCACTGCAAACCTGTCTTCAGGAGAACCGTCTGATGCGGCTGTTGTGCTGATCAAAGATGCCAAAGACCTTGCCATGGTCATTACTGTGGATTGTAACTCCAGATATGTTTATGCGGATCCGGAGAAAGGTTGCTCGATTGCAGTAGCTGAGGCTGCCAGGAATATTGTGTGCTCTGGCGGGGAACCGGTTGCCATTACAAATTGCCTCAATTTTGGAAACCCCTACAATCCTGAAGTTTACTGGCAGTTTGTTCATGCCATAAAAGGTATGAAGACGGCTTGCGAAGCTTTTCAAACGCCTGTCACCGGTGGAAACGTTAGTTTTTACAATCAGTCTGGATTTGACGGTCCCGTTTTTCCAAC
>JBIPNA010000097.1:0-10819 GCA_044375665.1 Catalimonadaceae bacterium | reverse complement strand
TTGAGATTTGGGCGTGCCCCCATGGCGGCATAAACCAGGTGGATTGCCCCAACCCGCCGTTCCGCCCCGGGGTCGGGCCCTGCGCTCCAAATCCTCGTCCGGGCCGGGTTTTCATGGAATGTAAGCAAGCCCCGGTTCGGCCCGGCCTGTGGGTTTTCTGCTTCGGTCCCTCACGCGGGCAATTTTTTTGATGTGTGTCTTGACTTTTGATGGCGCTGGATTTCCACAATGGGTTGTTTCCCTTTGCCTTGGCTGGAGATGTCAGGGCTAACGCCCCTTGTTTGGACTCTCATTCATTTTGCTACGAAGATGACAGGGCTAACGCCCCTTCAAACCACTATTCTTTGTCCTATGCTGTCCGTTATGTTCCGAAGGGCATCGCGGACGAAAATAGTGCGGACCGTGTGCGCCTCGGTGCATTTGTAATCCGCCAACCTGCTGTTTACCTTGATTAGCCCATTTTCTCCGTAATGTTTCGCAGGGCATTGAGGACGGCCCTGGGCTGGCGCACGTCGGAAAGTTGTCTGCTGGTGGGATGAGGGTCGGTTCTTTGACTCAACGGTTTTTGGGTGCAAACGTTCTCCTTCTTTTTGGCTTGATCCAAAAAGAAGCAAAAAGATCAAGAACATCCAATCGGCCAGCCCGCATGGCCTCTGCTCCCCCGTGGATGTTCGGGCCAGCGCACGCTGGGAGGTGGTCTGTTGATGGGGGAGAGCGTCGGTCCTGTGCTTTTTTTGGTTTGGGGTGGTGACCGGAACTTTTTTGACTGAACGGTTTGGTAGGGGAGCCGTACTCCTTCTTTTTGGCTTGATCCAAAAAGAAGCAAAAAGATCAGGAACATCCAATCGGTCCGCCCGCCAGGCCTCTGCTCCCCCGTGGATGTTCGGGCCAGCGCACACTGGGATGGTATGTGCTGATGGGGGAGAGCGTCGGTTCTGTGCTTTTTTGGTTTGGGATGGTGACCGGAGTTTCTTTGACTGAACGGTTTTCTGGTATTGCGGTTCCTTTTGTCCCCTTGGGGACAATCTATTGGTAGAAAACCAAACCCAATAGCATTACAAAGTGCCTTTAGGCACGAAATATAATTGGCCGTTCCCAAGGAGTTCAAGATCAATCCAACCTGCCAACCAGCAGGGAAGCCCCAAACCATTTAGATACCTTCGCTCCGGACCTTTTAAATCCAAACTGCAGCCATAAAGGAAGTTTCGGCTTTTCACTTTGAACTTTCCCGATTCTACCTCCACCTTTGAACCTTCATCTGAATCCCTTGAATTCCCCAAAACTCGCCCAGTTTTCCGGCCACCGCGATTGTGTTTATGCCCTTTGTCAGGGTCCTGAGCCGCATCAGTTTTTTTCTTCGGGCTCCGACGGGCTGGTGGTCCTCTGGGATGTGCATCATCCGGATCAGGGACAGGTGCTCGCCCGGTTGCCTTCTGCCGTGTATGCCCTGGCCTGGCATCCGGAAAAAAAATGGCTTGTGGCTGCTTCCAACCGCGATGGCTTCCACATCCTCGACCTGAGTGGCAAGAAAGAGGTGCAACGCGTGGCATTCCCCGGGATCGTTTGGTACAGGATCCATATTCAGGGTTCTCTTTTAACCGCTACCGGCAGCGGAGGCACCTGGATGCAATGGGATCTGGACGAGGCGCATCCCCGGCAGCACCAGCTGGGGAACCTGGAATGGAGGGCCCTGGCTTTCGATTCTGACCAGAACCGATGGGCCATCGGCGGGAAAGAAGGTCAGATCTGGATGGTCGGTTCCGGGGAAGGCCTCCCCTACCGCCTGCCGGAAATTCACCAGCAGACTGTATTCGGACTCGGTTTTCTTCCAGGGTATACCCGGCTTATTTCCTGCGGCAAAGATGCCCGACTCGTGCTTTGGGAAGAAAATGGCACTGCCCTTTGGGAGCCGGTCCACCAGGTTCCTGCCCATCTTTTTGGGATCCATGACCTGAAAATCCATCCCGAAAAACCCCTGCTGGCAACCGGAAGCATGGACAAAACCATTAAAATCTGGGATGCTGAAACCCTGAAACTCCTCCGGGTTCTGGACAAAACCCGCCATGCCGGACATGGACACAGCATCAATCAACTCCTTTGGCTGGAGAAACCTGAACTGTTGCTATCTTGCAGCGACGACAGGACCATTTCGGCCTGGGATATTTACTCCTGACATATGAAGGTAACCCCTCTGGAAATCAGACAGAAACAATTCGAAAAGAAAACATTCGGCGGCATCGATAAAGACGAAGTGCAGGCTTATCTGAACTCGCTGTCCATCGCCTGGGAAAAAATGCTGGAAGATCAGTCTAACCTGAAAGTCAGGCTGGAAGCTTCCGAAAAAGAAGTAATCAAATTGAGAGAGGTCGAATCTTCTCTGTATAAGACCCTGAAAACCGCCGAAGATACCGGGCAGAAAGCCATTGACCAGGCCAACCAGCAGGCACAGCTTATCGTGCAGGAAGCCCGATTAAAAGCCGACACCTTGCACCAGGAGGCCAAATGGAAAGCTTCCCGGGCTATGGAACAGGCAGAAGATTATTCCCGGAAAAGCTATGACAAAATGGTGGAGGATGTGAAAATCCTCGAAAAGGATCTCCGCACCATTGAAACCTTGAAAGACACGTTTCTGAGCGAAATAAAAATCATCGCCCAGGACCTCCTTGAAAAAGCCGAAAAAGCCAACCAGCGCTCAGCCAACATTCAATTCAAAGTGCCTCCTCCTCCGGTACTGGATATGGCCCGGCCTTTCCTCGAAAGCAAAGAAGTAGAAGAGGTGATCGAAAAACTGGAAATTCCGGGAACACAACAACTCATTGGTTTTGCCGATGAGGAAGTGAAAAGCAATTTGCAGGAATCAGAGCCGGCTCCGGTTCCCGCCGGCTCCGTCGCTGAAAAACAAGAGCCCCCTTCAGAAACGAAAAAAGAAGGGGCGGCAGCTCCGGTGGAAGGTGGTTCTTTCTTTGATCAGATTTCTTCCTGACGATGACAGAGATCTTCTTGGAAGGACTGGAATTTTATGCCCATCACGGCTACTATGCTGAAGAGCAACAGCTTGGAAACCGGTTTCAGGTCGATATCCGGTTGCAGGCCGAGGTTCCTGAAGCCGGGCTCGAAGACGATCTTTCCCGAACCATAGATTATGTGCAGGTCTATAACCTGATCCGGGCTGAAATGCAAAAACGTTTCAAACTTCTGGAAGCACTTGGCCAAAGGATTATCGACCAATTGCGTCTGGCGTTTCCTTCCATCCAAACCTTAGAGGTCCGAATCTCTAAGTTTAATCCCCCGATTTCAGGTCTTTGCCAACGGGTTTCGGTAACCCAAAGATGGCAGGCCACTGATTAGCAACAACCCATTTGTTATGAACCGACGTCGATTTTTACATCATTCCGGCCTGGCATTGGCCGCTTCTGCTATGGCACCACATCTTTCTTTTTCTGCCACAAGGCTTCAGGGTTTTGGCATACAGCTATATACCCTGCGCAACATCATGCAGGAAGATTTCAGAGGGCCGCTTCAAAAGTTGAAAGGCATGGGATACACCCAGATTGAATCCTTCCCCTCCCAAAAAGGACATTTCTGGGGTTTGGGTGCCAAAGAATTCTGCCATATCGCCAGAGATATGGGCCTGGAAACCGTAAGCACCCATATCGGCCTGGGCAAACCAACCCCTCAGGAAAACTGGGCCACAGTTTCAAACGGACTGGAAGCTTTTGCACAGTCCTTCGCCGAAGCCGGGGGGAAATACCTGGTTTGTCCCCATCTGGACAAATCGGTCCGGGAAAACCTGGAAGGATATAAACGTGTGGCTGCCGACCTGAATAAAGCAGGGGAAATCTGTAAAAAAGCGGGTATCGGCTTTGCTTACCACAACCATGCTTTTGAATTTGAAACGCTGGAGGGGCAGATTCCTTATCAGGTTCTGCTGAAAGAAACAGACCCTGAACTGGTCAAAATGGAACTCGATCTGTACTGGGCTGCCAAAGCAGGTCAGAATGTTCCGGCTTTGCTGGAAAGCCATCCCAACCGTTTTCCGTTGGTGCATGTAAAAGACATGGGTAGTCCGGATCCCACCACGGTTGAAGTTGGATCGGGCACACTGGATTTTGCCGCCATGTTTTCAAAAGCTGGCAAGGCTGGAATAAAGTACTTTTTGGTGGAGCAGGATCACTGCCCTGGCAATCCTCTGGATAGCATAAAAAAGAGTGCCGATTATTTGAAAAAATTTGAATTCTAACCGATTACCTTCTACGATGATGTTTCAATTGAATGGAAAAACAGCCATGGTAACCGGTGCCGGTTCTGGAATTGGAAAGGCGGTTGCTTTTACCCTTTCCCGCCAGGGTGCCCAGGTCCTGATTCTGGATGTGGATAAGGAAGTTGCCGGCCAGGTAGCCACGGAAATCCGCCAGGCTGGAGGAAAAGCCAGGGCATTGTCCTGCGATGTTTCCGATTCCGAATCTGTCCGTGATGCCTTTGAACAAATCGATGCCTTGCCGGATCCCCTGGATATTGTGGTGAACAGTGCCGGAGTTTCCCACATTGGCAACATAGAAAATACCAGTGGCGCAGACATGGATCGGCTATATCAGGTGAATGTGAAAGGGATTTACCACATCCTGAAATATTCCCTTCCGCTTTTGCGGGAAGCCGGCGGCGGTTCTGTCATCAATCTGGCTTCAGTAGCTGCCTATGTTGGGATTGCAGACCGCTTTGCTTATAGCATGAGCAAAGGCGCAGTGGTGGGTATGACACTGGCTTTTGCCCGCGACCATGTAGAAGAAAAAATCCGTTGTAATTGTATTTCTCCCGGCCGGGTTCATACCCCGTTTGTGGATAATTTTCTTAGCCGCAACTATCCCGGACAGGAAATTGAAATGTTCGACAAGCTGGCCAAAACGCAACCCATCGGACGGATGGGCACTCCCGAAGAAGTAGCAGCCCTCATCCTATACCTTGTTTCGGATGAAGCCGCTTTTGTAACAGGCTGCAACTACAACATCGACGGGGGATTCACTCAAATCAAAATGTAAATCTTAAAATGAAACTGATCAGAGCTGGCGAAGCGGGTAAAGAAAAACCAGGGATATGGCTTTCCGAAAAAGAATGGGTTGATGTCTCCGGGCTGGTAGATGATTACAACGAAAAATTCTGGAGTTCTCCAGGTATCGCCGCATTTCAGCAAGAATTTTCTTTGATTCAGGACCAATTACCCCGGTTCCCCGAGGGCACACGCCTGGGACCTCCTGTGGCCAGACCTTCGAAAATTGTTTGTATCGGACTTAATTATAAGGACCATGCCAAAGAAAGCAACATGGAAATTCCTGCCGAGCCGATTGTCTTTTTCAAATCTACCACCGCTCTGGTGGGACCAAATGACTTTCTGCAGATTCCCCGAGGTGGTGATAAAACCGATTGGGAAGTTGAATTGGCTGTGGTTATTGGGAAAACCTGCAGTTATGTTTCCAGAGAAAACGCCATGGAGTATGTGGCAGGATATCTTTTACACAACGACTACAGTGAAAGGTCTTTTCAACTGGAGCGCGGTGGCCAATGGGTGAAGGGAAAATCCTGCGATACCTTTGCGCCCATGGGTCCATATCTGGCTACACGGGAATCGGTTCCCAATGTCCATCAGCTTAGGCTCTGGCTGAAGGTAAACGGAGAAACCAAACAGGATGGCAACACGGCCAACCTTATTTTTGATGTGCCATATCTGGTTTCCTATTTGTCTGAATTTATGACGCTTCTGCCCGGAGACATCATTTCAACCGGAACTCCTGCCGGGGTTGGCCTCGGATTTAAACCGCCTCAATATGTAAAACCCGGCGATGTGATCGAACTGGGCATTGACGAACTTGGTCAATCCAGGCAATTGGCGCTTTCTTATTCCCCCATCCCTTCTGTATGATGCCATCTTTTTGGTTCAAAATTTCCCGAAACCTCCTTTTCACAATGGTTGCGCTATCCATCTTTGGATGGGCCACAACCTCCTGTAATCCCATGGAAGAAAAAACCGCCACCAACGATGGCCTTCCGGTGGACTGTACCTTTTCCCTTCCCAATCTTCAAAAAATAAACCAGTATATCCTTTCGTCTCCCGGCGATGCCCGTTTGTACCGGATCCGAAGTCAGATTTTGCTGGATTCAGGCAGATACACAGAGGCGCTCTCCGATGCCAAAAAAGCCCTTTCCCTAAAACCAGACGACTTATTCAATTTTGTGGTGGTGGGAAAAGCACATCGGGCTTTGGGACACATCGATTCAGCACTTTCGGCCTGTGCCACCGCGGAAAAAAGCGGTTTCGAAGATCCCGACAATTATCTCCTGATGGGAGATCTCTATTTTGTTGTCCGGCAGTACAAAAAAAGCCTGGAATACCTCAACAAAGCCCTGCAGAAGGCGCCCTATGAACCAAGAATTTATTATTTAAAAGGCTTATTGTTCTGGGAACAGAAAGATACTGCAAAGGCCATCAGCAACTGGCAGACTTCCATAGAGCAGGACGCTGAATATGCCGATGGATACACCCAGCTGGCCATTTACTATATGGCGACAAAGCAATATGCCGTAGCGGAACAATACCTTCGAAGCGGGCTTCGTCTCCGGCCCGAAGATGCTTTTCTGAATTACGATATGGGTGTCTTTCTGAATCAGAAAAACTTCCCTGATTCTGCAACCCCATTTTACGAAAAAGCCATCCGGCTGGATCCGAAACTGGGCGCTGCCAGACTTAATCTGGGGCTGATCCGCTTTCAGAAAGGGGCTTATGAAGAAGTAGTTACTTTGCTGGAGCCTGTCGTTGCCGAGGATCCGAGAAATGCACCTGCGGCCTACCACCTTGGAATGGCTTACCGGTACACCAACCAGTTGGACAAAGCGGAAACAGAACTCCGCCGAACCATCGATCTTAACCGCGACTATTTGAAAGATGCGGGCCTTGCCCTGGAAAAACTCCGGAAACTGAAAGCAAAAATCCAGGCAGACAGTGCCCGGAAAAGTACCAAACCCTGAAATCAAACCTTGCGGTTTCAGGATTCCGGGAAAGAAACAAGAGCCTCCCGGAATGCCTTGATTTGTTTCCAAAGAAGCGTCCCTGTGGAGAAAATGGAGAATTCCGGGTAAGTTTGCACTCCTTTTAAGGGATGGGGCCTAAAGTCCGCATTTCCTGAAGGTCATCAACCTCCTCTTTTTTGCGATCCATGGATTATTCTCCCTCCGAAATCGAAACCTACTGGCAATCCTGGTGGGCTGACAACAATACCTATACCACCGGACCTGAATCGCCGGAAAAGCCAAAATACTATGTGCTCGATATGTTTCCTTATCCTTCGGGAGCAGGGTTGCACGTGGGCCATCCACTCGGGTACATCGCCTCCGATATTGTCGCCCGCTATAAAAGAGCTACAGGGCACAATGTGCTTCACCCCATGGGATTCGATGCCTTCGGACTGCCAGCTGAACAATACGCTATTGAAACCGGACAGCATCCTGCAAAAACCACTGCCGTCAACATTAATCGGTATGTGGAGCAACTAAAGAAAATTGGTTTCAGTTATGACTGGAACAGGGAAGTGCGCACCTGCGAGCCCGATTACTATAAATGGACCCAGTTCATTTTCACACAACTCTTCGATTCCTGGTACAACAAGGCCACCGACAAAGCTGAAACCATCCAAACCCTGATTGCTGGTTTTGAGAAAAACGGTAATGAAGGATTTGACGCGGTTTGTGATGAAGATACACCCCGGTTTTCTGCGGCAGACTGGAAAGGCTTTTCAGAAAAAGAACAATCGGACATCCTGTTGAAATACCGGCTTGCGTATGTGGCAGAAACCTTTGTCAACTGGTGCCCCGGTTTGGGAACAGTTTTGGCCAATGACGAAGTAAAAGATGGTTTTTCTGAGCGGGGAGGCTTTCCTGTTGAAAGAAAAAAAATGTGGCAATGGAGTCTCCGGATTACGGCCTATGCCGAACGTCTCCTTAAAGGGCTGAATCAACTCGATTGGTCAGATGCTGTAAAAGAAATGCAGCGCAACTGGATCGGAAAGTCTCAGGGGGCTTCTTTATGGTTTGAAGTTCAAGGCTTTGATGAAAAGATTGAAGTTTTTACCACCAGGGTAGATACCAGCTTTGGGGTGACCTTTATTTCCCTGGCTCCTGAACACCCACTGGTGGAGAAAATCACCACCGAAGCCCAGAAAGCTGAAGTAGAAAACTACATCCAATATGCCCAGACCAAATCGGAAAGGGACCGGATGGCCGATGTGAAAACCATTTCCGGGGCGTTCACCGGAGCCTTTGCCATAAATCCATTCAATGGTGCAAAAATACCCATCTGGATTGCCGATTATGTTCTGGCGGGATATGGAACAGGTGCGGTCATGGCTGTCCCGAGTTCTGATACAAGAGATTACGCCTTTGCAAAACATTTCAACTTACCTATAATTCAGGTACAGGAAGGAGCCCAAACCGATATCTCCAAAGAAGATTTCGATCCCAAAGCCGGTACCATGATCAATTCCGGATTCCTGAATGGGCTTTCGGTGAAAGAGGCCATTTCAACAGCCATTGCATGGGTAGAAGAAAAAGGATTGGGAAAAGGAAAAACCAATTTCCGGATGAGGGATGCCATTTTTGGCAGACAGCGTTATTGGGGAGAACCGCTCCCAGTGTATTACGAAAACGGGGTTCCAAAAACCCTGGATCTGGCTCAGCTTCCCCTCATTCTTCCTGAAATCGATCAGTTTAAGCCCACCGAAACCGGCGAACCTCCCCTTGGAAGGGCTAAAGACTGGCTGTTCGAAAAGGAGTTTTCCTACGAACTCAGTACGATGCCCGGCTGGGCGGGGTCTTCCTGGTATTTTCTGCGGTACATGGACCCGAAAAACACAAACGAACTGGTTTCCCCAAAAGCCGAGGCATATTGGCAATCGGTGGATTTATACATTGGCGGCACAGAGCATGCCACCGGGCATTTGCTGTACAGCCGCTTCTGGCATAAGTTCCTGAAAGACCGGGGCTTTGTGACGACAGAAGAGCCATTTCAAAAGCTTGTCAATCAGGGAATGATTCAGGGGCGGTCGAATGTGGTATATCGGGTTTCGGGTGAAAATACCTTTGTTTCCAAAGGTTTAATTGGTGATAGGGAAGTAAGCCAGCTTTATGTAGATGTCAATATTGTAAAAAATGATGTTCTTGATATCGAGGCCTTTAAATCCTGGAGAACCGATTTTTCTGACTCAAAATTTGAACTCGAAGACGGGCAATACATCTGTGGCTGGGAGGTCGAAAAAATGTCCAAGTCCAAATACAACGTGGTGAACCCGGACGACATTTGCATTCAGTATGGAGCCGACACCCTTCGTTTATATGAGATGTTTCTGGGTCCGTTGGAGCAATCCAAACCATGGAATACCAATGGTATTGAAGGCGTTTTCAGGTTCCTCCGCAAACTCTGGAATTTGTTTGATGTAAAAGAAGGAAAGGCAAATCTGTCGGATCTTCCTCCGACAAAAGAAGAACTCAAAGCCCTCCACAAGGTGATCAAAAAGACACAGGAAGACATTGAGGCCCTTTCCCTGAACACATCGGTTTCCTCCTTTATGGTGGCGGTCAATGAACTTTCTGCTTTGAAATGCAACAAAAAATCCATCCTGACCGATTTGCTGATTGTTGTGGCACCTTATGCACCACACATTTGCGAAGAACTTTGGTTCCTTTCCGGAATGGGAGGCAGCACCAACCGAAATGATCCGGAGTACCAGTCGGTTACTCTACAAAAGTTTCCTGCCTTCAATCCTGCCTTCCTTGTGGATGATGAGGTGGAATATCCGATTTCTGTAAACGGAAAAGTCCGGGCGAAACTGGTGGTTCCCGCCGACACTCCTGTGGCCGATGTGGAAGCCCAGACCCTGGCCCTCGAAGCAGTGCAGAAATGGCTTGAAGGGAAAACGCCAAAAAAGGTGATTGTGGTTCCGAAGAAAATTGTCAACGTGGTGATTTAACAGGGATCAGAATATTGGTTTATTTAGTATTCCACCATAATCCTGCTGTCAGCTATCTTTCATAAAGGTATTTCCGGACCTGGGATTGGATTTCGGGAATTGCCAGATTTTGGAAACAATCCCGGAAACCTCCTGGTTCCTGAAAAGGATGAAAATCAAGTCAACCCCTTTTTCCTGCCTTCTTCCTTTTCCAATTTGTAGGTTTGCGACAGAAATGCGCCGTTCTTCCGCCTTAAAATACTTACCACTATTCCTTTTTCCTCTTTTTGTCTGGCTTCCTGCTGAGGTAAATGGTCAAACGCTTCCTTTGAAGGAAGCCATCCGTCTGGGACTGGAAAACAACTTCGACCTGAAGGTGGTCCGAACCGAAGCCCGGCTAGCCGCTGAAGGCAACACCTGGGGCATAGCTGGTTTTTTACCCAATGCCAGCCTAACAGGGAACCGGAATTTTCAATGGAACAACATAAGCCAGCGGTTCTCCAATGGCATTGAAGTGGAACGGGATGGCGTCGCTTCAAACCAGGCCAATGCGGCTCTTGGCGTTTCCTGGATACTATATGATGGGGGAAGGATGTTCATTGCCAAAGACAGGCAAAACAAAACACAATCACTTGCCGACCTCAGGGTACAAAACCAGATTCTTGGTTTCGTCGACAGCCTTTCTGCTGCTTATCTTCAACTGGTACAGGCAGCTCAGGAAATTACTATTGCCCGCCAGGAATCGGAAAGGACAAAGGAGCGCCTCAAAATTGCAACCGAACAACTCCGGATTGGTTTCCGGCCAAAATCGGATGTGCTTCTTGCTACCA
>JBIPNA010000443.1:0-2836 GCA_044375665.1 Catalimonadaceae bacterium | reverse complement strand
ATTTCCCGGAACCATTCAGAACCGTCCAGGATTGCCCGATGGGGACCAATATGAAACTACTTTCCGAAAAAAAGACGGGTCCAGAATTCACCTTTTGGTAAACAGAACACCAATAGTCAATGATTCTGGCGAGCCGGTTGGTTACCTCGGCATCCATTATGACATTTCAGATCGAATCAAGGCAGAAAGAGAGTTGAAAGCTCAAAAAGAACTTGCCGAGACCATACTTGAGAATATTCCTATTTTGATTGGATTACTTGATCCGGAAGGGCAGTTAGATTATGTCAATTCATGTTGGAAAAAGGAACTGGGCTGGACTTTGGACCAGACCAGGGAGAAGTCTGAGCTTTTGGACCTGATTTTCCCAAATTCCAATTTTTTTACTGAACAAACAGCCAGACAAAATTTGATGATGGAAACCAAATGGCAGGATTTCGAAATGCCAACAAAATCAAATGGTTTTATTCAGACATCATGGATCCAGGTTCAGTTGACAGATGGTCGTAAAATCGGCATTGGTAAGGACATTTCAGCCAGGAAACGACAGGAAAAAGCATTGAAGGTGAGTCATGAGCGCTACGAATATGTAACCAGGGCAACTTTTGATGCCATCTGGGATTCTGACATTTTAAATGGGACCGTATACTGGGGAGAGGGGTTCTATTCTTTGTTTGGTTATCCGCCACAACAACTTGCTGAAATGGATCAACCTTTCAAATCATTTCTGCATCCCGAAGATGAAGGAAGGGTGGAAGAAAATTTCCAGACGGCGCTGGTTGGAAAGGGTGAGGTTTGGGCAGACGAGTATCGGTTCAGGAAGGCAAATGGGTTTTATGCCTATGTACAGGACCGGGCCATCATCATCCGGGATGAAGATGGCAAAGCCATTCGGGTAACCGGAGCAATGCAAGACATTACGCGGCAAAAAGAAGAAGAGGCCCATTTGCGTCTTTTAGAGTCGGTCATTACTTGCAGTACCGATAGTATTGTGGTGGCAAAGGCCGGCGAACAGGATCAGTTAAAACCATCGATTGTTTTTGCCAACCAGGCTTTCCTGCAGATGACAGGTTATACCTTAGAAGAAATTAAAGGTAAGCCCATTCGGTTAGGTACAGGGCCTAATTTTGATGACACAGATCAGGCCAGAATTCATCAGGCCCTGGTCACCGGGAAGGGCTGTGATTTTGAGGCCTTGACCTACAGGAAAAGTGGAGAAGAGTTCTGGGTTAGCTTTTCAATGATACCTCTTCATGATAAAAAGGGGAACATTAGCCACTGGATTTCCATTCAACGCGATTGTACAGATCGTAAACGGAAGAATGCAGAGCGGGAACAGTTGGTGAAAGAGCTTACGCGTAGTAACAAAGAACTGAAGCAGTTTTCTTTTATTACTTCTCATAATATGAGGTCGCCCTTGACAAATCTGGTGGCGATTTCTGAGCTTTTGGATATGGGAAAAATAGAGGATGAAACAACCAGGCAGCTGCTTGAAGGCTTTAAATCCTCCACAAGAAATTTGAACGATACTTTGAATGATCTGATTGAAATTCTCGTCATCAAAGAGAACAGAATGGTGGATGTAGTTGTTCAGGATCTGGAAGTGGTATGCAAAAAGGTAATGGATTCAATTTCACGAACCATTAAAGAGTCTTCGGCCTTAATCCACATAAACTTTAAGGCAGCTCCGGAGGTTCGATTTAATCCAGCCTATCTGGAGAGTATTTTTCTAAATTTATTGACCAACTCCATAAAATACGCTAGGCAGGACCGGAAGCCCATTATTTTCATTTACTCCATGGTTACAGAAGACGGAGTTCAATTGGTTTTTGAAGATAATGGCAGGGGGTTTAATATGAGTAAAGTGCAGCATAAGATTTTTGGGCTTTACCAAAAGTTTCATAATCACCCTGACAGTAAAGGAATAGGCCTGTATCTGGTTCATTCACAAGTAACAGCATTGGGTGGAACCATTGAGGTAGAGAGCGAAGAAAATGAAGGAACAAAGTTTACCATTACTTTCCCCGGAAGGATATAGCAACCATTTTTTATTCGTCGATTTACTGGTTTAAAATTAGCCCAGCCCGAATTTCTTTTTTTGCCATTCAGTTCCAATCCAGGCCAACAGGACAACCGTAATGGAGCTGGCTGGCATGAGTATGGCGGCGACCACAGGTTGTAGTTGTCCCATTATTGCAAAACTCAAACCAATGGCATTGTAAACAAGGGATGTCCAAAAGCAAAACCTGACTACTGCCATGGTCTTTCTGGCAAAGGCGAGGTATTTAGGAAGGTCGACAAGTCTGTCTGAAAGGAGAATTACATCGCTACCAGGTGTAAATTGATGGGCCGAAGTTGCAATCGCAATTCCGGCATCTGCTGTTTTTAAAGCTCCGGAATCATTTAATCCGTCTCCAATCATCGCAACGACCTTTCCTTCCTTTTGAATATTCTGAATAAATGCAAGTTTGCCTTCTGGTGTTTGTTGAAAAGAGGATGTTCCTGAAAGACTTTGAAACATAGATTTCCAAAATGTCTGACCTTCTTCATGATCTCCACTCAAAAGGTGTATCTGAAACTTCTGGGCCAGGGTGTGCATCAATTTTGGAACAAAAGGTAATGGGGCTGATTTTACTGAAAAATAGCCAAAAAAGGTTCCCTGCAACCGGATATAAACCCGGGATCCAAGTGGATCAGAACCTTGATCCGACTTTGGAATTTCCCCAATAAATCCTGATGAGCCTGCCTCAACCTCCATGCTGTTCCAAATTCCTTTGACTCCGGAACCCTTTACTTCTTTGAAATACTTCAGTTCCAAATCTGAGGGAGCGGCCCCAAG
>JBIPNA010000442.1:0-2837 GCA_044375665.1 Catalimonadaceae bacterium | reverse complement strand
TATTGTTCGGTTGGGTCCGGATGTAACGATATCTATCGGCGAATCCACCCGCTTAACCGCCTTTGGTGCGCCTGGCTACCGGTGGTTTCCCGAAAATGAGCTCAGTTGCACAAGTTGTTCTTCGCCGGTCGCAACACCATCGGTTTCTACAAAATACTATGCAGAGAGCATTGTTCCCGGGTGTAAAACCCTGGATTCCGTTTGGGTTTGGGTGAAGGAGGACTGCTCCAATCTTCAGGTGCCCAATTTTTTTAGTCCCGATGCCAATGGGAAAAACGATGTCTTTACAATGACATCCCTGCTTGGAACCAATGGCTGTCGTCCTGAATTTCTGGGAATTGAAATTTTTAACCGTTGGGGAAAAAACGTTTTCAACAGTGCAGACGCAGGTTTTAAATTCCCGGACAGGGAAGTCATGCCCGGGGTTTATTTTTACCAACTCCGTCTTCGACAGATCCACCTGCAGGGATGGTTTCTGCTTGCAGATCGGAAGTAAAAAAGTCCCAATTACCCTGATTTTGGGAAAAACCAGGTTGAAGCTCCCCTTGAACAGGAGTGGCTTTTTTGGGAGAAACTGAATTCCCGGCCTGGCTCAGCAGACCTGGTTTCCATTTGCTGATGGAGGATGATTTTCTGATTTATCTGCAATAATCTGAGGGCTTGTTTTCCCACCTATCACCTGCAATACTGGTTAATCAATTTCCAGACCCGGCCCCGGGCACCAATGTTTTCTTTCAGCAGTATAGTACAAATAGGCCGAGGCAGCGGAAGCCTTGAATTTTCCCCGGATAACCGGTGTCAGATTAAGGACCACTTTCCGGGTTTCGCCCGGGGTCATCTGCCGGTAGTACAGAAAAAGGGTGTTTCCTCTTGTTTCGAAGAAATCGACCTGTTTGGTTTGTACCAGTTCCCTGAGGAGGGAAGGGGGAGCTGTGCAACCTCCCGGAATAGGCACACAAGCCATGGTCATGGGCAATCCTTCCTGGGTTTTGTTTTCCAGGGTTATTTCCATTTGGACCGGACTTCCAAGGGCTACTTTTCCGGAACTCATTTTGGTTTGCAGCGAAACTTTGCTTGCAGGATCCGTGGGTGGAAGCGATGTAAAGTAATCCAAACCAACCGTAAATGGCAAGGGTTCGGTTAGGGTCTGGTAGTTGAATTCCAGGATATTTTGTCCTTCCATTACCAGTTTTTCCCAACCCTTCAATACAATGGCCTTCTGGGTTCCTGCCTTCCAATCCATCCCTCCGGCATCTTTTCCGTTCACTTTTAGAGTAAATGCGCCATCTTCTTTGGTCCTTTTGCTGAAAACCACAAAATGGGTCAGGGCTTTCAGGGCCACAATGGTAGACTGGCTGTTTCCAAAACCACCCCCTCCCTGACGCTGACTGCAAAGAAAGGCCACAGCCTTTTCGACTTTTGCTCTGTCTATGTTTTCTGCCCGGATAAGTGCCATTATGGAGAACCCGGTCGTCTCAACAGTAAGTGCCTGCCCAGTTGAATAGGTAATGGAATGGGTCGACCCTGTCCAGCTTCCATCCCCGGCTTGTAGTCCAAGCAAAACTCTGGTGACTTCCATGGCTTTGTCTTTATTCCCAATGAGCCAGAGTGTATTGGCTACGAGGGCCAGCTGGTATGGATCTTTGGAAGCCAAAGCCACTTCTGTTACTTTTTTCACTTCCAGATCCAGTTGCTGGTATCCGGCTTCGGCAAGGCTGTAAACAATATAGGCATTCGTGACGGCTTCGTTTGCCCGGCCAAAATTGTCGAGGGCCTGACCTGAGCGTAAAAATCCACCTTTCCCATCGCGGCGGTTCAGGAGCCATTGGGCTGTCCTGTCTACCATACCTGCATCAACATATGGAGCCACTTTCTGCATGTCTTTGAATTGCATCAGTCCATAGGCAGTTAAAGCTTCATGGGCCGGGGCACCGCCGAACCATTCGTAACCCTTTTGAGACGTTTCGAAACTGGTGAGCCGCTTGTAGCCTTTTTCAAGAAGGGCTTCGGCCTTACTGGCAAGCGCCGGATTGGATTGCCCTGATGCTTTCAGATAGTTGAGCACCAATACATTGGGGTAGCTGGTCATGCTGGTCTGCTCAAAACAGCCAAAAGGTTCGGCGAGGATGCTCTCCACGCCTGCCAGCAAATCGCTGGTTACATCAGGGAATGCTGTGGCATGGACTTCCATGCTCCCCGGAATCATGTTCCGGATTTCGGCATTGAAAACTTTGGTCATTTCTCTCCCCGAAACGGAAACCTGAACAGGATAGCCCTGAGGCAGAATCCGTACGGTTTGTTCCCAGATATCCACGTCATCTCCGGCCTGGAACCGAAGCCTTACCCGTACGCTATCTGCTTTACGCACTGCCAGCACAGGAAGTAAAATCTCCCTGCTTTCCTGAGGCTTTAAATCGAGGTTTGCAGGAAGAGTAGATTCTGCCTTGAGGGCATCGCCCAGAAAAGCTTCCAGTTGGCCTGATTTGGGTTGATTGGTTTTATTCCGGACCACAACGCCCAACACAGCCCGGTCTCCTGTTTGCATTTCGGCAGGCAGTTTTGTTGAGACTGAAACCGGTAACTCTGTAGAGAACCTGGCTTCTCCCATTCCCAGCAATCCTTCCGGACCTATGGCCTGAGCTGTAGCCCGGTAAGCGGAAATATCATCCCCCGTGTAAAAGGAAAATGATCCCCGGCCATTCAGATCGAGATCTACCATCCCCGACCAGAACAAAGTGGTTCGGAAATCGGTGCGCTCATTTGTCTTTGCCGGAGGTAGGTTTGGAAAGGTCCTGGCCAGGTAATAAACAGGCTGCAGCTCCTCCGGCTTTGGCGGT